>CAUQZY010000005.1:0-41635 GCA_963522395.1 uncultured Streptococcus sp. | reverse complement strand
TTATTTGCCTTAGTACATCATCCAGGAACCATTCTAGCTTGGTGTTTATATGTTTTATTGGGAATGTTTTTAGGGATGGTGCGCTATAAATCGGACTTATGGGGAAGTATGGGGCTACATTTGGTGTGGAACCTACTAGTTTATAGTTTGCTGCTTTTTTAGACCAAATTAGCTTGTTTTAGGGAAATGAAATGCTAACGTTATGTAACAATGTTAGTCTTTTATTTCAAAATTTTTGTTTAGTATGAATTTAGCTCTACAGAAAAATAAAAAATGTGATAAAAATTTCAACTACTCTTATCTATAATAAAGCTACCTGTTCTTTGAAAATTGAATCCACTCCGTCTTGATTAGCGTGCCTGTGTAAGTAGGGACTGAGAGTATTTCCCTGTGAAGGGCAACTGGCACAAGACGTGTGTGAGAATTTTCTAACAGACACGGAGTTTATCGTTACCAGACTTAAACGATGCGACAAACTAGATAAAGGAGTTAATCATGAAGGTAGTAAACTTGTATGATTTGAAACAAATGGGAAATAAAGGTGGTTGTACCATCCAATTGATTCATCACTTTCCTTTTGGTATGGGCTTAGGACATCTCAAAAAAGACTACATTGAATTTAAACGTGTTGGTATCGTTGATGGGAAAGCAGTAGAAGTTACTCTTCGAGAACCTTATTCGAGAGATCTACTGCAGGTTGTCAAGTCGATTAAGCAACGTCAGAAATTGATAGCTTATCGTTATAAAGAAGGAAAGCTGCTATTTGTTAAGAAGGAGGCATCAGATGTCCTCTGAACAACAGGAACGAATGGCAGTTCAATATGCGGAGCGTAGTCTTTTATTTACTGTAAAAAGTCTTTTAAAGATTCTAGAATGGTCTAGACGTCAGGCTTTAGCACAGGATTCCGCCTATAAGATAGGGGTGCAGAAATTAGAAGAATTGCTACAATCTCCTTATTCGATTGATACGATTAATCTGAAAAAAGATTTTTTAGATAAACCAATTGATATAGAGAAATTTAAAGCTTTTTTAGAAAAAGAAGAGATTCCTTTAGCCATCGCTTGGCAAGGGGATTCTCTGCATTTCTACACGAAAGACCGTTCGATCCTAGACAATCATTTAGACCATCTGTTAGAAAAAATGGTTAATGATCCGGAGAAATTAGCTGATTTTACCATGGATAAGTCATTAGACGATGCAATTGATGAGGCTAAATCTCAAATTACCTTTAGACAAGAAGGGGCCGTCAAACAGAAAGAGATGGTGAGATGATGTACAGTGGAAAGAAATTCCTACTATTCTCACTGTTAGGCATCTTACTAGGCTATCTTTTTCATCGTTTGACGCTTTTGTATGATTCCTATACTGGAAATAGCTTAGATAAATGGACTCATCTTCTGATGGAAGGTCAAGATGAAGTTCTTCAGTCGCCATGGAATGTTTCTTTTACTGGAAAATCAAGTGCTTTTTTTCTACTAGGTTTTGTGATGATGTTGCTGGTTTATCTCTATCTAGAGACTGGTAAAAAACAATACCGAGAAGGGGTAGAATACGGGAGCGCCCGTTTTGGAACTCTAAAAGAAAAGAAGCTCTTTTACGGTAAGGAATTTTCTCATGATACGATCTTAGCACAAGATGTTCGTTTGACATTATTAGATAAAAAACCACCCCAATATGATAGAAATAAGAATATTGCGGTGATTGGAGGTTCAGGAAGTGGGAAGACATTTCGCTTTGTGAAACCCAATCTGATTCAGATGAATAGTTCTAATATTGTAGTGGATCCTAAAGATCACTTGGCTGAGAAAACAGGCAAACTCTTTTTAGAACATGGCTACCAAGTAAAGGTGTTAGATTTAGTCAATATGAAGAACTCAGATGGCTTCAATCCTTTTCGCTATATAGAGACAGAAAATGATTTGAATCGCATGCTGACGGTTTATTTCAATAACACCAAAGGCTCTGGCTCCCGTAGTGATCCATTTTGGGATGAAGCTTCTATGACTTTGGTACGAGCTTTAGCCTCTTACTTGGTCGATTTCTATAACCCACCTAAAACAAGAGAACAGCTCATAGAAGAAAGTCGTTTAAGTCAAAAGGAATATCAAAACTTGTTGAAACGTCAAAAAAAAGAAGTGGAAGAGCGAAAAAAACGAGGGCGTTATCCAAGTTTTGCTGAAATCTCAAAACTCATTAAACACTTATCCAAGGGTGAAAACCAAGAAAAAAGTGTCTTAGAAATTCTATTTGAAAATTATGCTAAAAAGTATGGAACTGAAAATTTTACCATGCGAAATTGGGCAGATTTCCAAAATTATAAGGATAAGACTCTGGATTCTGTTATAGCTGTAACCACTGCTAAATTTGCCCTCTTCAATATTCAAAGTGTCATGGATTTGACCAAAAGAGATACCCTTGATATGAAGACATGGGGCAAGGAAAAATCAATGGTTTACTTAGTTATCCCAGATAACGATAGTACCTTTCGCTTTCTTTCAGCCCTCTTTTTTTCAACCGTATTTCAAACCCTAACAAGACAAGCAGATATTGATTTTAAGGGTCAATTACCTCTTCATGTGAGAGTTTACTTAGATGAGTTCGCAAATATCGGAGAAATTCCAGATTTTGCTGAACAAACCTCAACAGTCCGTTCTCGAAATATGAGTCTCGTTCCTATTCTTCAAAATATTGCCCAACTTCAAGGGCTCTATAAAGAAAAAGAAGCTTGGAAAACCATTTTGGGGAACTGTGATAGCTTAGTCTACTTAGGTGGTAATGATGAAGATACCTTTAAATTTATGAGTGGCTTACTCGGTAAACAAACCATTGATGTTCGAAATACTAGTCGTTCCTTTGGCCAGACAGGTTCAGGATCCCTTTCTCATCAAAAGATTGCTCGTGATTTAATGACACCTGATGAAGTCGGAAATATGAAACGGCATGAATGCTTGGTTCGAATTGCCAATATGCCTGTCTTTAAAAGCAAAAAATACAATTCTACCAAGCATCCAAACTGGAAGTACCTAGCCAATCAAGAAACCGATGAACGGTGGTGGAACTATCAAATCAATCCTTTGAATCAAAGACAAGAAAATCATCTTGAAGGCCTTAGAATTCGTGATTTAACTTTTGAATCTAGTTTAAAATAAAAATAGAAAAGAGGAAATAGATGATTACGCATTTTAAAGGTTTTGTTTATGGAGTAGACGCAAGTGCTATGTTTGCACAAGCTATGTCTTTGTTACAGAAGGGATTGATTGCAGTTGGTGCCTTTCTCGTTGTTGTGGGGATTGTCAACCTTGCAACCAACATTAAAGATGGTGGACCAGGTGTTCGGAATGCCATTCTGGAAATTGTCGGTGGTGTTATGGTAGGGGCTGCTGGAGCCTTTGTAACTCAAATTTCAATTTAGGAGGATAAACAATGACATGAATCTTAGTTTAGTCTCACCCTTTGTTTACCTTGCATCTGAAAAAATATCAGCTGAAAATTTATTTGAAGGGTTTAATGTAGATTTACAATCTACGGTAGATCTGATTAAATCTCTATCTAGCTATAATCCAACCGTTTGGACTTATATGTCTAGTATTACTAAAAGTGTCATGCAGCCTCTTGGAGTTGCGATTTTATCAGTTGTTCTCATCTTAGAATTTTCAAAGATGGCAAAGAAAATTGCTAACTCTGGTGGAGCGATGACCTTTGAAGCATTAGCGCCGATGTTGATTAGTTATATTATGGTCGCAGTTGTAATTACCAATACTACCGTTATTGTAGAAGCTATCATCGGGATTGCGAGTCACGCCATTGAACAAGTGGCCTCGATTGTGGCTCACGGTGGGGCAAAGTATGATACCATCTCTGGATTAAAAGGGTCAGGATTTATTGGCCGGATGATTGTGGGCTTTTTCGCACTCCTCATTTGGCTAGTTCGGATAGTAAGTGCAGCCATGGTCAATCTTTTGGTATCTATTCGATTTATTCAACTCTACCTTATGATTCCATTTGCCCCTCTTACGATTCCAACATTTTTAAGTGATGAGTGGAAGTCTATTGGTATTGGCTATTTAAAAAATATTATGGTCTATGCGGTACAAGGGGTTCTTATTTTTCTGATTGTTTCTCTTGTTCCTTTGTTTGAATCTGCTGGGAAAATAGCTGTTTCAAATGGTGCAGGAGTCCTGCAATCTCTTGCGATTATGTTTGGTAGTTTAATACAAGCTATCTTACTGATTATTGCCCTCGTTGGTTCTCAACGTACGGCTCGCTCAATCTTAGGTATGTAATTAGATAAAGGCTAGGAAGTGATTGCTTCTTAGCCTTTTTAGAAAGGAAAGTCATGAATACACGTGTCTTTAAAGACATCTCAAAATACCAACACAGGGCTTGGTTAGGTTTCACCACAAGACAAATCATCTTTGTTTTACCAGCCTTTATTGTCACAATTATTGTTTTGGGCTTGAATCTCTTTTTCTGGCAATTTGGAGATTGGTTTGTTTACGGTTTTGTGTTTGCTTTTACCATCCCCCTCATGCTTTTTGGAGTCTATAAACCCAATGATTTATATTTTGAACATTATTTGAAATACCGTCTTCATTTTGAACTAACGGTTCCCCTACGCACAATTACAGGAAAGAAAGGACCTGAACATGAAAAGAAAATCAAATACATTAAAGAAACAAAAAACTTCAATGACTAATAAAAAGGAAAAAGTTAAAGATAAAAAAGAGGAAGTGTTACCCTCAACGGCTAATACTCTTTCCTATCAAGCCCTGTATCAAAATGGTCTGATGCAGGTGAAAGAAGATTATTTCTCACAAAGCTATTTACTTGGTGATGTCAATTACCAGACCGTTGGTTTAGAAGATAAGGGCGCAATCATTGAGAAGTATTCTGATTTGATTAACTCTTTAGATGACCAAACCAACTTCCAATTGACCATCTTTAATAAAAGATTGAATTTAGAAAAGTTTAGACAAAGTGTTTTGTATGAGGAAAAAGAAGATGGATATGATACCTATCGTAAAGAATTGAATCGGATGATGAATCAGAATTTAGACAGTGGTGAAAATAATTTTTCAGCTGTGAAACTGATTAGCTTTGGTAGAAAGGATTCTAATCCCAAACAAGCCTATCGTTCCTTGTCCCAAATAGGAGAATATTTCAAGAGTGGTTTCTCAGAAATTGATGCACGATTTGAATCCTTGGCTGGAGAAGAGCGTGTCAACTTGTTGGCAGATATGCTTAGAGGAGAACACCATCTTCCTTTTTCTTACCGTGATTTAACGAGATCTGGTCAGACAACTCGTCACTTCATAGCACCTAATCTCTTAGATTTCAAAAACAAGAATTACCTACAAATCAATGACCGCTTATTGCAGATTGTCTATGTGAGAGACTACGGCATGGAATTAGGGGATCAGTTTATTCGAGACCTCATGCAAGGAGATTTGGAATTGATTGTGAGCCTTCATGCTCAAAGTTCGACCAAGGCAGATGCCATGAAGAAACTACGAACAAAGAAGACCTTAATGGAATCCCAAAAGATTGGGGAACAACAAAAACTTGCCCGTACAGGTATCTATTTAGAAAAAGTAGGCCATGTTTTAGAAAGCAATATAGATGAAGCTGAGGAACTCTTAAAAACCATGACCGAGACAGGAGATAAACTATTTCAAACAGTCTTCTTGATTGGTGTCTTTGGTCAGGATGAAGAAGAACTCAAACAAGCCCTAGACACGATTCAACAAGTGGCCGGCTCAAATGACCTAATGATTGATAAACTTCCATATATGCAAGAAGCAGCCTTTAATAGTTTGCTGCCATTTGGTTGTGATTTTTTAGAGGGCGTATCACGGAGTTTATTAACGTCCAATATAGCAGTGAACTCTCCATGGACTTCAGTAGACTTACAAGACCGTAGTGGGAAATATTACGGTATCAATCAAATCTCAAGCAATATTATTACCATTGATCGAAGCCTATTAAATACACCGTCTGGTCTGATTTTAGGAACATCTGGAGCTGGTAAAGGCATGGCAACCAAGCATGAGATTATCACGACAAAAATCAAAGAATCTGGTGAGAATACAGAAATTATCATCGTTGATCCAGAAGCAGAGTACAGTGTGATTGGACGGGCTTTTGGTGGAGAAATGATTGATATTGCGCCCGATTCCCAAACTTATCTCAATGTCCTTGACTTGTCTGAGGAAAATATGGATGAAGATCCTGTAAAGGTAAAATCAGAATTTCTTTTATCCTTTATCGGCAAGTTATTGGATAGGAAAATGGATGGAAGAGAAAAATCGATTATCGACCGAGTTACGAGACTCACCTATCAGTCATTTAAAGAGCCTTCTTTGGAAGAATGGGTCTTTGTCTTGAGCCAACAACCAGAAGAAGAAGCGCAGAATTTGGCACTTGATATGGAACTGTATGTCGAAGGTTCTCTTGATATTTTTTCTCATAAGACCAATATTCAGACAGGATCTAATTTCTTGATTTATAACGTTAAGAAGTTAGGAGATGAGCTGAAACAAATCGCCCTTATGGTAGTGTTTGATCAGATATGGAATCGTGTCGTTCGGAACCAAAAATTAGGGAAGAAGACCTGGATTTATTTTGATGAAATGCAGCTTCTCTTATTAGATAAATATGCCAGTGATTTCTTCTTTAAATTGTGGAGTCGTGTCAGAAAATATGGAGCTAGTCCGACTGGGATAACCCAAAACGTCGAAACCTTATTGTTAGATCCAAATGGTAGACGGATTATTGCAAATAGTGAATTTATGATTCTCCTCAAGCAAGCAAAAAATGACCGAGAAGAACTGGTTCAACTCTTAGGCTTGTCAAAAGAACTCGAAAAATACCTAGTCAATCCAGAAAAAGGGGCAGGACTGATAAAAGCTGGTTCCGTTGTCGTTCCCTTTAAAAATAAGATTCCTCAAGGTACACAATTGTTTGATATCATGAGTACAGATCCTGATAAAATGGCTTCTAATTAAGGGGAAGGTAAATGAAGGATAAAAGAGAAATCATACGTGCCCGAAAGGCATTTAGAAGAAGTCTAAAAGATGAGAAGAAATTCTTGAAAAAAGGAAAGAAGGAGGTGAGGAAACAGAAAAAAGATTCCGCTGTACTGGATGAAAAAGCATGGAAAAAAGAGATAAAGCAAAAGCTAGAGGAGATGAGAGAAGCTTCAAAGGCTAGAGTAAAACAAGCAAATGAAGACTACAATCATATTCTTCAAAATAGTCCTCCATCTCTTTTGAATCGTAAAGAATTAAGAGACAGACGATTGCCTCATGCTAGGAAACGATTGAAAATAGCCAAGAAGCAATTTAGAGAAGCCAAGGTAGAAGCAAAAGAAGAAAGAAAAGAGAGTCGTAAAGAAAGAAAAACCAATCAAAAATTTCTCTACGGTCAGGAATCGAAACAAAAATCTAATTTTTTCTTTCAAGGGAAGAGTTTAGAAGAATTAAAAGCTAAGAAAGAAGTCAAGGCCGCAAAAGAGAATCTAAAATCTACTAAACAAGCCTATAAGTCCAAAAAAGTCAGTAGGAAAGCCAAAACTTTTCTTTATGTCCTTGGACGTGAAGGTGGAGAGTTAGCTTCAGAAAATGAAGATTTAGAAGGCTATCGCACACTTCAAGAGACCATTAGAAAAGGGAAACGCTACAGTCGGCTTTCTTATAATCTTGGAAAAGCTAGTGTCAAAACAGGACAAGCAACAGGTCGTTTTACCAAGAAAAGACTGACCAACACAAAAGAGCGATACCATCATTTTAAGGATGGAAAAGGATGGAAACTAGCGAAAGATAATCCAAGTTCCTTTAAAAATCGGTTTCGAAAATTAAAGAAACAAGGTCTTACAAGTGTCCGAAATATCTATCAAAAACTAAAAGCAGCCTTTTCCTTCTTTACATTTGCGGCTGGAAATCCTGCAACCTGGATAGTTGGAGGAATAGTCTTTCTTCTTTTACTTATGATGAGCTTCTTTTTAGGATTTTCATCTGCTAGTTTGATTCAACAAGATGAATTTGAATTAACAAAAGCTTATACCCACCTAACTTGGGAAGATGCAGAACATACCCGAACCAATGACAAAGGAATTACCTATTACACAAAAGTTGATGATGTGATGGGGTATATGAACTTTAAATTCCATGACTATGAGTTACACAAACCAGTTCACTTATTTAGTTCAGAAACTTACAAGGATTATCTGTCTACTTTGTGGCATGATTTAAACGATGGGGAAGATTTGAAATCCATGCAAGACCTTTATGAAACTCCTAAGTATAAACTCTCGAAAGACGATCAAGAGGAAATGAAGGAACTAAAAGAAGAAGGTGTCTATGCTTCCATGCAGGAATTGGACAATCCGTTTGAGGGACAAAGCAACGAAGATAGTTTAACCATGACTTATCGTTATGGATACTATGATTTAGACGGAAAACCTACTCTTCAGGAGTACATTCTATTAGAAGCGAAGGCTCACCAAACGATTGTCGCACCAATGGATGGTGTTGTATCTCTAGACGGTGATAATGTTATTCTCACTAACGGAAAAGGAGAGAATGAGAGTCGCTTAACCTTATATTCCATTCATAATGGCCGTGCGATTGAGGGGACTAGAGTTCTAACGGGTGATGTTATCGGTGAAACACCAGATGATACAGGTTTGAAAGTTTCCTATCAAAAGTATAAGAACAAGAAAGAAAAATTGGTGTATGTCAATCCGCAATTTTATTTTCCAAAAGTCATTCAACTTCAGACAACTATCTTACCCGCCATTGGTCAGTTTGGTGGGGATGAGTTTGAACGAGCAAAACATATTTATGAGTTTTTGAAATCTCAAGGGGCAAGTCCTCAAGCCATTGCGGCAATTTTAGGAAATTGGTCGGTAGAGTCTTCTATTAATCCTAAACGTGCTGAAGGGGATTATTTATCTCCTCCAGTTGGCGCTACCGATTCCTCATGGGATGATGAAAGCTGGTTAGCGATAGGAGGGCCAGCCATTTATAGTGGTGCTTATCCTAATATCCTTCATAGAGGTTTGGGGTTAGGTCAATGGACGGATACTGCAGATGGTTCAACACGTCATACAGCTTTGTTAAATTATGCACGCACCCAAAATAAGAAATGGTATGATTTAGACCTCCAACTTGATTTTATGCTTCATGGGGATAGTCCTTACTATCAAAGTTGGTTAAAGGATTTCTTTAAAAATACGGGCAGTGCAGCCAATCTCGCCCAACTCTTCCTTACCTATTGGGAGGGAAATTCTGGTGACAAACTACTGGAAAGACAAACTAGAGCAACGGAATGGTATTACCAAATTGAAAAAGGCTTCAGCCAAACAAATGGAGGACAGGCAAAAAGTGACCCGCAATCCCTTGAAGGGGTTCGTGGAGACTTGTATGATCATTCTGTTCCTGGTGGTGGAGATGGTATGGCCTATGCCTATGGACAATGTACATGGGGTGTTGCGGCTCGTATGAACCAGTTAGGATTAAAGCTAAAAGGTAGAAATGGAGAAAAGATTTCAATCATTAATACTATGGGAAATGGTCAGGACTGGGTTGCGACAGCTTCAAGTCTTGGAGGGGAAACGGGCTCTATACCAAGAGCAGGTGCCATTGTTTCTTTTGTGGGAGGTACACATGGCACACCAGCAGACTATGGTCATGTGGCTTTTGTAGAGAAGGTCTATGATGATGGTTCTTTCCTTGTGTCTGAAACCAACTATGGTGGCAACCCTAACTATACCTTTAGAAAAATCTCGCAAGCAGATAGTGCCATTAGTTTTGCTTATACGACGAAATAAAAAAATCATGTCATCAGTTTAGGTGACATGATTCTTATTTTTTATAGAGTGACATATTTAATGCCATAGGCTGATAACTTACTTGATGATCGTCTTTAATCAATTGACTGTAAGCAACAAATCCGAACTGTTCATAAAATTGAATGACTTTAGGATGATTGATACTATCTAAAAATACCATCTGAGTTCCTACAATTGCTCGAAATTCCTCAATTTTTTGAATTACAATTTCAAATAACTCTTGTCCTGATAGTTTATTTAGCTTTGTGTTTTTGCCGAATTGACCGATAAGTAACACAGGGAGATAATCAATATTTTTGGGACTTTTCCCTTTTAGGACGAGTTTCTTTTTTAAGGATTTCTCTAAATCAGAAATATCAACAACTTTGAGAGATAAACTAAAGAATCCTATGATGTTATTTGTTTCAGTTTCTTCAACGATAAAATTACGAGAACGATGTTGTTTTTCAAAATTGGGAGCTTTATCAGATAGATAAGTCAACATCTCTTCATTACCGTTGAAATCAACATTTTCTAAAATGATAGTTTTAAATAGCTCCTGAACTTGTTTCTCAGTTTTATCAGGAGCCAGCACTTGAATATTTTCAAGATATTGCTTAAGTGGTGTTACTTGAATTGTCATCTTACAGATACTTTGAAATGAGTTTATTTTTCGTTGGAGCGGTAGCGCCTTGTGATTCAATAGATTTCAAGACTGCTTGTAGCTTTTTAGATGGTTTATGATTAAGAATTTTTAGAGCATCTTCGTTTGTTAGTTTTATATCACGTGTTAAACTGATTGTAGCCATTTGTTCTACCTCCTGTTTCTACTTAAATTCATTATAGCTTATTTTGAACAAAAGTTCAATCTAAAGATAGTGTATGTTTTCTATAGTGTATAAATCCAAAATAAGTTTTTCTCTTGTATTTGTAGCTCATATTCGTTAGAATAATTGTGTAGATGAGTGGTCGGCTCATGGTCAATCTGATAGTAATCTTGGACGTAAGGGCCAAGCGGTGGCAGACACCAGAATAAACCGACTGACTAGGTGGCTTACAGGTTCTGTAAGCCATCTTTTTTACTTTAATAGTAATGTTTTATATTTTAAGGAGAACGAAGTTTTGGCTCGTTCTCTTTTTTGTTGATGATATGCTCCAAACAACCTACACTGTAGAATATTAAGAAAATAGGATACTATAGGTTTAAATTAAATGTATAAGATAAATAGTTGGATTAGTAAAAGTTTCAAGTCTGATAAGAACAATATTACATTTCATACAACTGAATGTATTATATATTTTATAAGAGAGAGGGATGCTTGGTTGGGGAAAATCATTCAAAATACAGTTATAAGAATTTTAATAAGAATGAAAGTGTGATATTTCTTTTTCAATAATCTTCTAAATGTATTAAAATTAAGCTTTCCACTTATGTATTATGCTAATAAACTTCAATACATTTCAATAGATTTTCAAATTTTGGTGGGGATTTTTATTATACTTTGTACGAGCTTTTCAATACCCTATCCCAACCTTTAAAATCCCTCAAGTTATTTACTCAAGGGATTTTTTATCTGCTTTTTTCATACTCAAACAGTCAGTCTAACTGTTTGATTTTCTTTGTGACTAACTCCCCTAAAAATAGTAGATTTAGCTACTTTACTGGTTTTACAAGATAATAACAAGACCTAAACGTTTAATTTATTTAGGTTTACCAATCATGACTTTAACATTTTCCAATAAGGTCTAACTCAACCGTACCCAAAGTTAAATCCTTTACTTTATTTAGTAATTCATTAACCCAAAAGCCATTTTTAAGTCCTGTTTTCTCTGATAATGCAAACACTTTTAAAGTATAGTTATGGTCTCGATCAGGTGGAGTCGGTCCAACAAACATTGTATCAATTTCAGAAAAATCACCATCTAAAAATTGACTAGAAAAACTATTTTTACCTTGAATTAATTGACCAATTCGGCTCATATTTTCTTCAATCTGAATACTATCACCATTAACTTTTAAATCAGCAACGCTCCAATGAATCCAAGGAAAAGAGCAAACAGGAATGGCATCATAATCAATAAGAGTAAAAGCGATATATTCAGTACCTTTGGGTAAATTATCAACTTCAAACGCAAAAGAACGAACCGGATTTCCTTGCATTATATCTTCCCTTTTTGCTTCCTTTCCAAACTCCTTTGGTAAAATATTATTAAATGTTGTTTTAATTTTCATTTTTTTCTCCTTTAAGAATTATAAAGCTAAATATACAATAAATAGCTAAAGCGATTAGCGACATACATATTACCCCTTCAAAATTAAAATTTAAATATAAGAGACCTCCTAACATACCTCAATACCTCACTCCTTATTTTATTAGATATGAGCTCCTATCTGTAATAATATGGTATACTATATCAAGGTATTTTAAAATTTGAAAAAAGTTTAGAAATCATTAAGAAAAAATTTATAAATAGGAGTAACTATGAACTTAGATTGGTATTACACTTTTTTGGTATTATCAAAACATCTCAATTATCGTAAAGCCAGCGAAGAGCTATTTCTTACCGAACCAACGCTACATCAACAAATTAAGAAATTAGAAAAGCACCTCCAAGTTCAACTTTTCGAAACAGTGGGAAGAAACTTGACACTAACTGCTGTTGGAAGAGAATTTATAGAGATTGCTGAAAATCTTATACAAACCTATGAGCAAAGTATTCAAAAGATTAGGCTACAAAATAAAAAACAACAATTTCATATAGAAATAGCCGTATCTCCTTACATTGCCACATACCTTTTACCACAATTTTTACAGGAATTCTTTCAGCGCTATCCAGATATTGATATCTCTGTATCCGTGCTAAATAGCCATATTGAACAAGCTATTGAAACGAATACATTCGATATTGGTATTGATAGAGAAGTTCCATATAGTAAAAAAATCATATCCGAACAAATTTGTGAAGGAAAGATTGCCCTCTTTTATCCTAAAACAACAGTCAAATGCGACGAATTACAATTATTTAAAAACTATAAAATATTATCCGATAACCACCCCGTCTATTGGGAAAATCTAAAAAAAGAAATCATTGAGCTAGTCCCAGAAGCCGATTTCACTACTATCAATGATATTACAGTAACTGCCAAACTAATAGAAATGAATCAAGGCATTTCCTTTCTGCCCCTTTACTTAAAAAAGACTTTTACAGATAAGATTGCTCATCTTGAAACCACTACAGTAACAACCCCCGTTTCTTTTACTTACTTAATGAGCAGAAAAGCTTCTAAAGCTATCACTATTTTCAATAATGCGTTTAAAGACTTTATTTTAAAGGAGCAAAATTCAATTTAAGAATCAAAGGTCACTGATACTATTAGTGATTTTTGATTTACATCTTAATCAATGGATTAATGAATGAAATGGAAAATAGTTAATGAGAATAGTTTCTTAAAAGAATTTAGATTGATCCTTATTTTTATGCGTTTACTTTATACCTGTGATATGATTTTAATCTCTACATTTTTTAGGGAATGCTAATAAAACCTGCTATAATAATGTTGAAGTGCAGTAGTTAATTTTTACTGAACTAAATTATTCCCCTATTTAAAAAATATTGATTCATATTTTTAGAAATTAATAAGTAGATTTAGTTCTGAAAAACCTTGATATTACGCTGTTTTTATTCCAACTGAAACCCATACTTTCCAAATCAGGTCTTAAGAAAGTTCGTAAGGCATCACAATTCTCAAAACGTTAATAAATACGATTATATCAACGTTTCAAAGCACTTAAAAGTTTACCTTATGGGTGCTTTTTTCGGTACTACGGGCATGTCGTACATCTGAGGTGTAAGTCCTCCGTGGGCACCCGCTACCGGTGAACTCAATAGCGATTCCCAAGCCTGACTAACGTGAGGTAGCGGGGAGAGGAAGGGATAGTGAAATCGTGGCTCTACGAACAGGAACGTGATAGTAAGGCGTATATAGCGGATAAGGGGGCCTGAAACTCTAAAGTCCAAAAAGCTAGTCGTAACCTATATGCGTAAATCACGAGAGTAATTGAATTCGGACTAAGATTTATCTTTTTCACTGTAACCTTTTAACGTCCTCATATCTTGTATAAACGAGGAAAGATGTACGACTTATCCCGTGAGGTCTCATGAGTGCTGAAAGCGTAGTAACAACGAATCATGAGAAGTCAGCCGAGCCCATAGTAGTGAGGAAACTTCTGTAATGGAAGTGGAGCGAAGAGGGAATACTCAAACAGTCTGGGGAGAGACAGTTTGAGGTCTGTCGCTAGAAAGAGAAAACGACAGATTGAAAGACAATATGACTAAAACCAAGATTGTGAGATCAAGTAAACTGAAGTATCTAGGTTTTGGGTTCTGGAAATCATCAGATGGTTGGAAGAGTCGCCCCCATCAAGATAGTATTCTTCAATATTAAGCTTAAATTGAAGAAACTAACACAGAGGAAATGGAGTATAGACTTAACAAGACGTATTGAGCAACTGAATTTGTCAATTCGAGGATGGATAAACTATTTCTCATTGGGAAATATGAAAAGTATAGTAACCAGCATAGATGATCGTCTACGAGTGATTGTCTGGAAGCAATGGAAGAAAAAATCTAGACGATTATGGGGATTGCTTAAGTTAGGAGTTCCTAAATGGATAGTAGATAAGGTATCTGGCTGGGGAGAACATTATCAATTAGTAGCTCAGAAGTCAGTTCTCAAACGAGCTATATCAAAACAAATCCTCATCAAACGAGGACTGGTTTCATGCTTGGATTACTACTTAGAACGAAATGATTTAAAAGTTAGTTGAACCGCCGTATGCCGAACGGCACGTACGGTGGTGTGAGAGGGGCTAGAGATTATCCCCTACTCTATCTATTCTTGAAAGAAGTGGAAAGAATTCATGTGATGATAATATGTCAGTCTATACTTGAAATAATGTAATCGTTAAAAAGTGTTAAGACGTTAAATAGTATAATTAGATTTCCGAATACGCATCACGTGGAGTGTGTTGCTCTGCTCGTAAAAGCCTAGAAACCTTGGAACGAAAGGTGTTAAGAAAAGCTTTTTAGGTAAGGCTTTTTCTTATGTGCTGATGAAGTATCAGAGTGAGAATACAAGTTGAGTATCTTGATGTGATAGCCTGATAGGATGTCAATCTATTGTAAGGCAAGCAGATAGGGATTTGTATGATATCACTTTGTGCTTGCTTGCTAAAGAGTTTGATGAGAGTATTGAAGATATGTTTGCGAGGATTGGGATTAAACGTTCTACAGGTTTCTATCGCTTGCCAAAAGCTCGTAATCTGGTGGCAGCACTACTGAGAGAAATTAATCTGAAATAGTGTTTTTACTTGACACCAGTATCGTTTCTAGTCTAATTTAATTAGAAGTAGTCGGAGAGTAATACCGACTCTAAAAAGAAAATACTCATCAGGAGATTCCGTGCCTTACTGGAAGTTTTAAAGGGTTGTCTGCAGGCAATCCTATTTTTTAGTGATAATAACAACTATGTATGAAATTTTATCAAATTGCTACTAATTATTTGAATATGCTCTGTGATGAAATTTATAAAATAGTACGTGCATAAATTATAGTAAAATGATATAATTAATTTATGGAAGAGTTAAGCTTTAGTAATCAATTTAGCAACACAGCTGTTTGGTATCACGGAACGACATCTACTCAGGTTCCATCTTTAAAAGATGGAATAGATGTTTATCATAGTAAACGGAACTGTGATTTTGGTATAGGATTTTATGTGACATCTAAATTTGTTCAGGCTGTTAAATGGGCTCAGCGAAAAACAAAAGATGAACTTCCTTTTAATCCAAACGTAAAGCCTGTTGTTTTAAGTTATCAGTTTCAAGATTCTAATGATGTTGAAACGAAGATTTTTGAAATTGATAAAGAATACTTTCAGTTTGTTTATAAAAATAGATTGGAGTTAGACGCTAAGGCTGGAAGTAATATTCATAATTTTTCAGCAGTATTTGGCCCAGTTCTTGATGGTCAAGTTACTCGTTTGAAAGTCACTTTAGATGACTATTTCAAGGGAGTAAATTCCTTAGAAAAAACCGCTGATATTCTTTTGGGAAAATATCAGGGTGATACACAACTTTGTATATGTGATCAAAAAATTGCAAATAAACTAATCTTAGTTGAGGAGGACACGATATGATTTTGACAAATGAAAAACAAGCTCTTAGAGTTGAGGTAGAACAGTTTTTACGGAAGAATTATCGCATTACTCCTGATACTGTTTCTTCTGTCACAAATGTTGTATTGAAGAATTGGTTTGAAGAGTTGGATAATGGAGGCTCTCATTTGACTTCAGACCTTATCGCTGATAATATCGCGGATATTGCAAAACGTTACTCAGTACATTAATAAGTAATTTGAGTTAGGTTTATCAAATCCAAATCTTTCTTTATATTCTCAAAAACGGTTCATTACCATATTAGGTAATGAACCGTTTTTTGTGTACGACGGGCATGTCGTGCATCTGACGTGTAAGTCCTCCGTGGGCACCCGCGAAAAACGTGGACTGGTTTCGTGTTTGGATTATTACCTTGAACGACATGCGTTAAAAGTTAGTTGAACCGCCGTATGCCGAACGGCACGTACGGTGGTGTGAGAGGGGCTAGAGATTATCCTCTACTCGATTTGTGATACTTCTTTCAAGGAATATTTGGTAGGATTGGTGTGAAAAAAGATTAACTAGGAAAGAAGGAAGTAAGTATATGAAAACCATTTATCAACGTGATTCGGATAGGGATGGACTGACTGATGCTCAAGAATTGGCGCTAGGAACCAATCCTTTTAGCGCAGATTCTGATGGTGATGGTCGTTCAGATTTATTGGAAATAGAAGAAGGAACCAATCCCTTAGAAAAGGATTTAGAAGACTTAGACCAAACATGTCTAACCGAACCGTCATCAGTATTTATGGAAATGAAACAAAAGATTTCAGATATGATGGAGAGTCACTACAAGGAATTTATACAGGCTCTGATTAGTATTGAAACAGGGATTGAAAACCAACAAGACCTAGAAGACTTATATACTTACTACATGAGAACAGATGCCGTTTCTCTTTTGTCTAGTGATTTAGAAACCAATCCTCAAGAGGTTGAAATGGAGATAGAGTTGTAGGGGAATCACGAGATTCTCCTATTTTCGTATAGATGAAAGGAGCAAGTATGGAAGTAAAGGAAATATTGGCTATGTTTCGTGGAACAATTCCAAAAGATCGGGAGAAAATGGACCTATTTCTTCGTTACCAAGCGCAACATTTTGACGAGAGATGGCAGGACTTGGTAGAAAGGTTTTTGGCTGAAGAGTGCAAGATAGAAGAGATACCTCATGTCTATTCTTTTGAACAAGATATTGTTTCTTTTCTAGAGGTCAGTTCTGAAAATAATGACCAAGATTTAGAAAGTTACACAAGAAATTTTGGACAAGCAGGTCTAGGTAAATTATCCCAATTAAGTAATTTTGAGAAAAACTTGGTGCTAGAAGTCGCAATCTATAATCTTTCCACTCGATTTTACATCCAATCTGAAAAAGAAAAGCTAGAACAACTAAGTGAGCTTGTATTTCATCAGAATCAGGATGTCAATTTAGTCAATGTTTATCGAGTTGCGAATAATCTATCTGACCGTATTAGTAGAGATATAGAGGAATTTCTTCTAATGGTTGATTCTAAAGAACTAAAAAAAGAGGTTCTTGAGATTCATTTTGAAGAAAAAGAGAGAGATGTTCTAGCCTATTTGGGTTCAGAGTTGATGGCTGCGTTAGATACAGTTACAAATCTTGTTCATCACGAAGAAAACTACCAACAACTCCCACTGACACAAAAGCTAAAGATTATTACTCATTTTGATGAGGCAAAAGCTAGAAGCGAAAAATCAAAGCAAGTAGAGGAATTCTTATCTCTTTCAAGTGAAATTGAACAGGAGACAGAAGAAACTAACTCTTTTTCTAATGTTAATAAAATTGTAGAAGAAGCTTTGAGGGAATATCCAATCGGTTCACAAGTAAGTTATAAAGGACAAGTATTTCAGTTGGTTTCGATTGAAAATGCACAGTTAAATGACTTAGTTCGCCTAGAGCTATTCAATGATTCCAACCAGTTATTTGAAGAGAATCCTATCTTATACTTGAACAGTTTGAAAGAGATTGAACAAGTATTGTCTCTCGTAGAACTTGAGAAAGAAGAATCAGAGATCGAGATTGAATCATCAAATGAAAGTCAGGAAATAGATTTGTTTTCCTATCTGGAAGAAGATATAGAAAAGGATAAGGAAACAAAACCTTTAATTTCAGGTATAGAAGAGACGGATGTCCCTGTTCAAGATTTTGTTTTTCCAGATGATTTAGAGGACTTTTATCCTAAGACAAATCGTGAAAAAATTAAAACGAATATCGCCGCAATTGATCTTGTTAAAAGATTAGAAAGAGAGGGAAGACAAGCGAATCCAGAAGAACAAGAACTACTAGCCAAGTATGTTGGCTGGGGTGGCCTTGCCAATGAATTTTTCGATGAACTCAATCCAAAGTATGAAACAGAACGTTTAACTCTTAAGAGTTTAGTAAGTAAATCAGAATACTCCACTATGAAACAAAGTTCTCTCACAGCCTATTATACAGACCCAATGATTATTCGCCAGATTTGGCAAAAGTTACTGGATGATGGTTTTGAGGGAGGAAGGATATTAGATCCTTCTATGGGGACTGGGAACTTCTTTGCGGCTATGCCTAGAAGTATACGAGAGAAATCAGAACTCTATGGGGTTGAATTAGACAGTGTGACAGGCGCAATCGCAAAACAACTCCACCCCAATACCCATATTGAAGTGCGAGGATTTGAAGAAGTGCCCTATCAAAATAATAGTTTTGATTTAGTCTTAACGAATGTTCCTTTTGGAAATTTTCGCATTGCCGATAAAAACTATGATAAACCTTATATGATTCATGATTACTTTGTCAAACACTCACTTGATTTAGTAAGAGACGGAGGACAAGTGTCGATTATCTCATCTATTGGGACAATGGATAAGCGGACAGATAATGTCTTACAAGAGATTAAATCCAACACTCATTTTTTAGGGGGAGTTCGTTTGCCGGATACGGCTTTTAAAAAGATTGCAGGTACTCGAGTGACCACAGATCTCCTCTTCTTTCAAAAGGATCAAGCAAAGAATCTTAATGAAGAGGAACTTGTTTTTAGTGGCTCTATTCTCTTTGAGGAGGATAAGCGTGTCTGGATCAATCCTTATTTTGATGGGAAATACAATACACAAGTTTTGGGTGAATATGAGGTACGTAATTTTAATGGAGGAACTCTCAATGTTAAGGGGGTTTCAGAAACATTATCTACTGACATAATGAAAGCATTAGAGAATGTGGAAGCACCTAAACAAATTGACAATTCTTTGAAAGCACCTGTTTTTATCCAAGAAGAAGTGGATAATTCTATCCCAAGTCGTATCCGTGAGAACTTAGCGCTCTATTCTTTTGGATATGAGGGAAATCAAATTTATTACCGAGATACGCATGGCATTCGGAAAAGTTCAAAAGTAGACGAAATTAGTTATTATGTAGATGAGAAGGGAGATTTTAAAGCCTGGAACAGTTCTTTGTCTGAACATAAAATAGATCGATTCGTGCAACTTCATTTGACAGATGAGGAAGCACTAGATGTTTACAAGTCAGAAGAAGCGAGTAAAAGAGGGAAATATAAGGGCTTGTTCAAAAAAACGGTCTTTTATGAAAGCCCCTTATCGGATAAGGATATTAGTCGGATTAAGGGAATGGTTGATTTAAGAGAGACCTATCAAGCCTTAATTGAAATTCAACGCCATCAAGATTATAGTCGGACAGATTTTCAGGTATTACTTAGTAAACTCAATCGTGACTATGACCGCTTTGTAAGTCAATTTGGATACTTGAATGCCTCCGTTAATCGGAACTTATTTGATAGTGACGATAAGTATTCTTTACTAGCAAGTTTAGAAGATGAATACATTGATTCTAAAGATCAGAAAGTAAAATATAAAAAATCTTTAGCTTTTGAGAAAGCATTGGTTAGGCCAGAGAGAGTGATTACAAGAGTATCAACGGCTTTAGATGCCTTAAACTCCAGTTTATCGGATGGTAGAGGGGTTGATTTAGATTATATGGTCTCAATTTATCCTGAACATAGCCAAGCTGCTATTTTAGATGAGTTAGGAGACCAGATTTTAATGGATCCAGAAAGCTATTTAAGAGGGGAAAGAAAATATCTTTCTAAGAATCAGTTTTTATCAGGAGACATTCTCAACAAGATAGAAGTAGTTCAACTATTAGTGGAGGAAAACAATCAAGAATGTGACTGGTCCCATGCTTTAGATTTGTTAGAATCTGTTCGCCCTCCAAGGATTCATCTGGCAGATATTGAGTTTAAAATAGGGTCACGTTGGATTCCTCAATCCGTTTATGGTAAATTTGCCTTTGAATGTTTTACCAATCGTGAATTTGAATTGTCTTCGCCAGATGTTGAACAAGTCATTGAAGTGAATCCTGTCGATGGCCAGGTTCATTTAAGGACATCATTTGCTTATCGCTATCCAAGTGCCAAAGATAGTAGTCTTGGAGTTAGTGGGTCACGTTATGATACAGGAAGAAAGATTTTTGAGAATTTACTTAATTCGAACCAACCGACGATTACCATGACGGTTACGGAAGGAGAAAAGAAAAAGACCATTACAGATTTGGAAAAAACCTCTGTTTTAAGAGCAAAAGAGCAACATTTACAAGAACTCTTTCAAGACTTTGTCTCACGGTATCCAGAAGTCCAACAAGTCATTGAAGAAAGTTATAATCGTCTTTATAATCGAACGGTTAGTCGAGAGTATGACGGTAGTCATCTAGTCATTGATGGCTTGGCACAAAACATCAGTCTTCGTCCTCATCAAGAGAATGCCATTCAAAGAATCGTAGAAGAAAAAAGAGCCTTATTAGCTCATGAGGTAGGTTCAGGAAAGACCTTGACCATGCTTGGTGCTGGGTTTAAATTAAAGGAGTTGGGGATGGTTCATAAGCCCTTGTATGTAGTCCCCTCTAGTTTGTCTGCTCAATTTGGCCAAGAAATCATGAAATTTTTCCCTACTAAAAAGGTCTTTGTGACTACTAAGAAAGATTTTGTGAAGGCGAGAAGAAAACAATTTGTTTCTCGTATTATTACAGGAGATTACGATGCCATTGTCATTGGGGATTCTCAATTTGAAAAAATCCCTGTCAGTAAAGAAAGACAGATGAATTATATCGAGGATAAACTCAATGAACTACGAGAGATTAAAACACATTCTGAAAATAAGTATACCGTTAAAGAAGCAGAGCAATCAATAAGTGGTCTAGAGAAACAATTGGAAGAACTCCAACGCTTTAATCGTGATAGTTTTATTGATTTTGAGAACTTAGGAATTGATTTTCTCTTTGTGGATGAAGCACATCACTTTAAAAATATTCGTCCAATTACTGGACTTGGGAATGTAGCAGGGATTACTAATACAACTTCTAAGAAGAATGTGGATATGGAAATGAAGGTTCGACAGATTCAGGAAGAACATGATTTTAAAAATATTGTCTTTGCGACAGGAACACCTGTTTCCAATTCTATTAGTGAGTTGTATACTATGATGAACTACATTCAACCCGATATCTTAAAACGCTATCAAGTTGATTATTTTGACTCTTGGGTAGGTGCTTTTGGAGAAATTCAAAACTCTATGGAATTAGCTCCTACAGGGGATAAGTACCAACCTAAGAAACGATTTAAAAAGTTTGTCAATCTACCTGAGTTGATGAAAATCTATAAAGAAACAGCCGACATTCAAACACAAGATATGTTGGATTTACCTGTTCCAGAAGCTCATATTATCCCTATTGAGAGTGAGTTAACCGAAAACCAGAAACTCTATTTAGAAGAATTGGTTATGCGTTCAGATGCGGTCAAATGTGGAACAGTTGATCCGAGCCAGGATAACATGTTAAAGATAACGGGCGAGGCACGGAAACTAGCTATTGATATGCGTTTATTGGACTCTAGCTATAGTCTAGCAGACAATCATAAACTGCTTCAGGTAGTGGATAATGTTGAAAGAATTTATCGTGAGGGAATGGAAAATAAGGCTACTCAGATGATTTTTTCAGATATTGGCACACCTAAGAAAAAGGATAATGGCTTTGATGTCTATTCTGAAATAAAGGCTTTATTAGTTGATAGAGGAATCCCTAGTAAGGAAATTGCCTTTGTACATGATGCCAATAGTGATGAAAAGAAGAATAGTTTGTCTCGAAAGGTCAATGCAGGAGAGGTGCGGATTCTCCTTGCCTCAACTGAAAAAGGAGGAACAGGTTTAAATGTTCAGAGCAAGATGAAAGCAGTTCATCACCTGGATGTACCGTGGAGACCAAGTGACATTCAGCAACGCAATGGACGGATTATCCGACAGGGAAATGAAAACAAGGAAGTAGATATTTACCACTATATTACCAAAGGTTCATTTGATAATTATCTATGGGCAACTCAGGAGAACAAACTCCGCTATATTAAGCAGATTATGACTTCTAAGGAGCCGATTCGTGCTGCAGAAGACATTGATGAACAGACTATGACAGCTTCTGATTTTAAGGCACTAGCAACAGGTAATCCTTATCTCAAATATAAGATGGAACTAGAGAATGATCTAACTCTATTAGAAAATCAAAGACGCGCCTTTCAACGCAGCAAGGATCACTATCGTCATACAATCTCTTACTGTGAAGAAAATATGCCCATTCTTGAGAAACGATTAAGCAAGTATGATGGTGACATTCAACAGTCTGAAATCTCGAAAGACCAGACATTTTCTATGATAGTTGGTAAACAAGCTTTTGAGCAACGAGCTGAAGCAGGGGAATTCCTACACCGTCTCGTTCGTCATAATCAATCTGACAGCAAAGAATTCCGTACCCTAGCTAGTTATCGAGGATTTGACATTAAAATGCTTAGTCTTCCAACGAATCAGCCTCTTCCTGAAACCTTCTCCGTTAAGATTGTAGGAGAAAATCAGTATTCTGTCAGTTTAGATTTGTATTCTCCTTTGGGGACAATTCAAAGGCTTCAGCATACGATTGATCACATTAAAGAGGACCAAGTGAAAACTCAGAACTTATTGGATGAATTAAAGGATAAATGGACTACTGCTAAAGTAGAAATTGAGAAAAATTTTCCAAAGGAAGAGGATTATCAAACTAAAAAGGCCGAATACGATGTACTCGCGCCATTGATCGAAACAGAAACGGATTTAGATATTATTGATCAAGCCTTAAGACAATTCCACGAAAAAGGAAACGAAAAGCAAGAACAACTTTCTTTTGAATTAGATTAAAAAATAGATACAAATAGCGGACAAGAAAAGAAAAGCGCGGTAGAATAAAGATAGAAAGAAACGAGGTAACAATTATGATGGAAGATACCTATTATCAATTAGAAGAGGCCTTGGTACAGGGATTTCAAACACCTGAAGAATATCAAGCCTACAAGGAGCTAAAGGAACATTATGAGGAAGTTACTGGGGATTACAGTTTTTCTAAACGAGAACTCACTAGCCAATTGGAAATCACTCTTCAAAATCATCGAGGTGTGGACTTTGAAGAACATGAAAAAGAGGAGTATTTGGAATTAGTTCAAAAACTAGAAGAGTTTGATTCTTCTCTTGCCACCCATTATCGTCAGTTGATTGATTAGAAAGGAGAAAGTCATGAATGATTTACTCCTTATCCCAGTAATTTTTTTAGCAGTAGGAGGAATTCTCATTCTTTTATGGAGACTCTTTCTTATTGCCAGTGGACTTTTCCTGATTGGTTTTGTCAGTTTTCTTATTTTCGTGGAGGGCTATGGAATTTATTTGTTCTTTACTGAATCCAACCTTTATGTAGAGGATTTAGCCCAGAATGGTCTGATAAGCTTTACAGGATTTTATGTGGTATTTAATCTAGCCGTGCTTGTATGTGGTGTTTTGAAAATCATTAGTTGGGCAAGAAGATTAAAAAGTAGCTGAACAATCTCTTGTTCAGCTACTTTTTAATTGGGAACTATAAAAATTTTTCTCGAAAATAAGAAACTTGCACGATTTACTCATTACTTAGCCAATACTAGAGTTTATACTAGTTACTGTAATGATGATCATCTAAAAGAAGGAAGGAGGCAACCTTATGTCTAAAAATACAAGTCGTCCAGAGATTGATTCTCTAAGTTTCGAGGTTGAAAACCAAGAACTTTCCGGGAAATCAGGAGCTAGTGGTGCATAGCTTTTAAAATGACACTAGCAGGTCGCTGTGGATTGTGTTTCACCTGTTCCTATGAGTATACGAGAAATAATGTTTGTTGTTAGATAAAACAAAAGGAAAATTCTTGAGTTTTATTACAAAACATTGACAACACTTTGATTTGGTGTTATATTTACGAGGAGAAATACAAATGAAACAAGACCATTTTGAGATTGATTCTTTAGATTATGAAATTAATAGCCAAGAGTTAAATGGTAAATATACTGCTGGGTGACGTACGACTGTTAGATTAACAGTACAAGGTTGCTGTGGTTGGTGGTTTACATATTCTTATGAATGTACTTCGCCAAACGTGCGCTGTGGATAAAACTACCTCTATTTTTTGATAGGAGGATAAAATGGAAGGAATTATTGGAACACTAGAATTCTATGCACCTGTACTGGTCTTAGGAGTTATTGTCATAGGGATTGTTTACTTTATGAAAAAAAGAAACGATCGCAAATAATCAACATCGACCGATACCTGAAAAAGGTATCGGTTTTTTATAACTTGAATATATTGCACAAAATACTCATGGAAAACCTTGAAAGAAACCGTATAATGAGAGAGTAATAAAGAAACGGAGGAATGAAATGATGAAACAGCTTATTGTGACAGGATTAACGAAAACATTTGGTCAAGGGGATAATATCGTTCATGCTTTATTAGATGTGAACTTGTCCGTTGAAAAAGGTGAATTTCTGGCAATTATGGGTGCCAGTGGTAGTGGAAAAACAACACTCCTCAACTGTATTTCAACGATTGATAAACCAACATCAGGTGAGATTCGATTTGAAGATTTTGACATCATCCATGCCAAGGAAAATGAACTAGCTGACTATCGTGCTAAAAACATTTCCTATATTTTCCAAGCCTACAACTTGGTGGAAACCTTGACGGTCTATGAAAATATCATTCTACCTCTTCAAATTCAGGGGAAAAATATCAAAAAACATCAGGATAAGATTGAGGAAATTTTGGATAAGTTGGCCATCCAAAACTTAAAAGATAAGTTTCCTAATCAGTTATCAGGTGGTCAGCGACAACGTGTGGCAACTGCTAGAGCCTTGATTGATGATTCTAAACTGATTATCGCAGATGAGCCGACAGGAGCCTTGGACTCTGCCAATTCTGAAAAACTGATGGCACTTTTGCAGGAAATCAATAAAAGTTTTGGTATTACCATTTTACTGGTTACGCATGACCCTGCTGCAGCCAAGTACTCTTCACGGATGGTGCTACTTAGCGATGGAAAGATTATGGATGATTTGGAACGTAACAGCTTATCTAATGAACAGTATTTGCAAGAGATTTACAGCCGTACCAGATAGGAGGAAGAGAGTATGTATCCAAAATTAATTTTACGAAATGTATTTCGAAATTTACAGACTTACACCATCTACTTTTTCAGTCTAACCTTGATTTATAGCTTGCTCTATGCTTTTAATGCTTTACCAAGCCATCCAGTGATGCAAAGTTTATCAGGGGCAAAGGAAATGCTGACGAAGGTGATGAGCCAGTACATGGGCTTGCTTTCCTATCTGATTCTATCGGCGATTGCCTTTCTCATCGTTTACTCCACAAATTTTGTGCTGGGACGGCGCAAGAAAGAGCTGGGACTTTATGCAACGCTGGGAATGAAGAAGAAGCAGATTATCCGTACCCTGTTCTTTGAAACCATGCTGGTCAATATCTTTTCCTTGATTCTAGGTTTCTTGCTTGGATTGATTTTACTGGTCATTCTATCTAAGGTTGCATCTGAGTTTTTTATGGCCAATTACTTTGGTAGTCTGCTTTTTTTTGATAGCAAGTCTGTCATCTTACTAGTTTATTCCTATTTGGTAACCAGTTTTATTGTTGGTGTCATGGACATTCTTACCTTTAGAAAGCAAAATATCATTGCACTCATTCAAGAAAATGGGGTCAAAAAATCTGTCTTTGCAAAAGGCAAGCCAGTTCTTCAAGCACTTCTCTTTATTCTTTCGACAGCTGTTATCGGTTTTGGTGCTCTCTATTTTTCAGACTATCATCATCTATCATTCTTGAAAAGCTGGGGTATCTTGCTGGTATCTATCTTCGTGATTTTTGTGATTTTATTTTACAATAGCTTAAGCCATTTTATCTTGGTCTCCCTTAGAAAACTGCCTCAAACCTACTATAACAAACTAAACACTTTTAAAATCCGTCAATTTTCAAAACAAGCTGATAGTAATTCGGTCACGTTGGCTGTCTTATCCTTGACCTTGACACTGGCTCTCAGCTTACTAGTTTTTAGTGGTAGTGCCTATACGACTATGAACCGAGAGCTGAACAAATACTCACCTTATGATGTAACTGTCAATCTCTATCGTGGTCAGGAGTTTCAATTTTCTCAGGAATCTGTCAAAGACAGATTGAAAGCCGATGGCTTTGACTTTAATTTCATCAAAGAAGAGTACAGCTATCCTAGCTATTCTAGTGATGTAATCTATAAAGATTTGATTGATACCAGCAATCTCTGGGAGCATGATAAGAAACTTCCTGAATCAAAAGTACCGATTTTAGGAATTTCTGCCTACAATCATCTCCGCAAACTGCAAGGGGAAAAAGCGGTTGACTTGGCAGATAACCAATTTCTGGTCAATGCCAACTATAAAGGAACTGCCAAGCAGATCCAGGACTTTCTATCAACGACCAAAACCCTCATGATTAACGGTCATTCTCTCAACCTTGCCTCTTCGAAGCCACTTGAAACAGTTTACTTTTTATCTTCAGTAGGTCTAAATGACGCAGGAACCTTGATTGTACCAGATAAGGTAGTAGTTGGATTGACGGAAGACCACACGACCTATGTTGCCAATTTCAAAGAAAACATTGACAAACGGGAAGTAGAAACATTCTTAAGTCAGTGGATTGAAAAATACTACTTCACTCGTGATGGAGCAGAGTTGAATTCGTTCACCTATCAAACGAAAGGAAGTATTTTTGAGGTTTACCTTGGATTTATGGGCGTCATTGTCTTTGTCATGATTTTTGTCAGTGTTATTTTTATCATTATTTCCCTCAGTATCTTGTCCCTTCAAACTTCTACAAGTGCTTTGGATAGTGTCAATGATTATCAAATCTTATATCTTCTTGGGAATAAGAGGAAGCAAAATCGCTTTATTCTTTTGCAACAGATTCTAAGTTATTTCTTGGTTCCGCTGGTCATCGCAGGTCCGCTAGCATTTGCCTTGAGTACAGCTCTTTTGGGCTATTTTGAGAATTTCGCTAATACCAGCATTTCTATTGATATCACCTATCTGGGAGTAGCGGTTTTACTCTTTGTCCTTTACCTGCTAGTGACTTACAGAGTAAGTTGGCAAATTATTGAAAATTAAGTCAAATACCAGAGTTGCCTATCCTGCAATTCTGGTATTGTGTTATAATGATATTAAAGTAGTTCAGGAAGTGGATATATATGAAACAATTTGTCAAATCGCTCTCGAAAAACTCACTTTTATTGTGGTGGTTGACGATTTTTAATCATCTAGCTTTAATGATTTATATTTATCATAGGATCCCTCTGGACTTTTCGACAGATTTTTCCTTGCAGATGGTTTTATTGCTGATTATTGCTTTAATTGTATTTAGCTATATTTGTAATATTGTGACCTTTCGGTATAGTGAGTTGAAACTTTGGTTGCTCCTGATGATATTTCTCATTAGCTGGCAATCCATATTTAATCAAGGAGTTGCAAGCACCCTGTTGCACTTTTTTGATATTCTTCATCCGCTCAACTCTTTTTTATTGGTGTATAGTTCTCTGTCTATTATCTTTCTGGGAGAGAAAATAGGAGAAGAACTGTTGAGTGTGTCCTTTGTGTTGACACTAATCACCATTAGTTCGTATCTGTTAAGTCCTTCAATTTTTCTATTTCTGTCCTTGTTTGCGTCTTTCTTTTTAAACCTTGTTCCCTTGATTTTACTGATTTTATATCATAAAGAGTTGAAAAGTAAACTCAAGTATCAGAGACGAAATTTGTGGATATTAGCTTTGATATTGCCTCTTTCTTATTTCTTTTTGTATATCAATACGACGGGCTCAGGAGTGATGAACCTAGTCTGGTATCTAGAAATTCTTGGTATCTTAGCTTTTTTACACTTCAAAACGATTGTCAGCTCTCTTCAAAAAAAGGTAGTAGAGTTGAAGTTGTCCTATATAAAAACTTTTTCACGCTTGTTTTTACTGGTTATGTTTTTGTTAGTAGGCATTTTCATCATCTTTCGTCTAGATTTAAACACGAGCTTTTTGGTCTTGAATATCATGTTACTATTGTTCGGGATTTGTTCGGAAGAATTGATTCGCCTTTTTCGTTCTGCTGAAATGCTAGATGCTAGGGATTATGTAAAAGTTCTCTTTTTAAAGCGTAACCGTATGGTGAAAAATCTGCTGGCAAATGAAGATACAGAACAACAGTTCTCCGAATTTCTTCACAATGAAATCCTGCAAAATGTGATGGCAATAAAAAATTTCAATAAATATAGTAGCAATCAAGCTTTTGGTGAACAGATCAATCTGGTAACAGAGGAGTTGGTTCAGCGGATTCGTGAGCGGATGGATTATTATCAGCCAATGGTAGAAACAGACGAGCAGTTAGATATCCAGTATCAAGGGTTGATTAATCGGATTGTCAAGCGCTATCACGCAGAAAATGAAGTCGTCACACAGTTTCCTGCCCACTTTAGGCTTTTATCTCCTTACGATAAAATTGCCTATCGTCTGGTTGAGGAGTTGGCGACCAATGCCGTTAAGTACGCTAGTGGTGGAAGGATTTCTTTGAAGATTGATGTGCATGATGACGCTATTTTTATCATTTCTGAAAATGACTGCCTTCAAACAGAAAAATCCTTAGGTTATGGCTTGAAAAATATGTCTAATAAAATTAGTGTTTTAGGTGGTCAAATGCAGATTTTTGAAAATAATAAGAGATTTCGTGTAGAAATTACTCTCCCGATTGATAAGGAGTTGTGTTATGAAAATTTTGTTAATTGATGATCATAAATTATTTAGCCAAAGTATTAAGATGATTTTAGAGTTATCGGAAAACATTAAAAAGGTCCAGTTAGTGGATAATTTTTCGACTATTTCGGAGATTGCTTTTAATGACTACGACATTATTTTGATTGACATCAACCTGACGAGTCTGTATCAAGATGATGGGCTGACCTTGGCACAAGAGATTATCGACAATGGTTGTTCTAGTAAGGTTGTGATTTTGACAGGTTACAGTAAAAAAATGTATGAACACCGAGCTAAAGTTATGGGGGCTTATGGCTTTCTGGACAAAAGTATGGACCCAGATGAGTTGGTGAAAAAACTGGAAAAGATTTATATAGGTGGTAAGGTTTTTTCAGATGAAGTGATGGTAGAGGTGCTAACACCACGAGAAATCGAGATACTAGAACTGGTTAGAAATGGCTTGACCATTGATGATGTCTGTGACAAGGTCTATGTGAGTAAACGTACAGTTTCCAATCACTTGGCCAATATCTTTTCAAAATTGGGAGTGACTAACAGGCAGGAGGCGATTCATATCGCTGAGCAGTTGGGTTATTTTCCACCAGATTAGAAAGCTGCAGAAGATGTAGCTTTTTTAATTTATTTACAAAAATTTCACATATTACTCATTCTAATAAACGGTATATTTGATAATCTATTAGTAATTAAGGAGAAAATCATTATGTTTATGGTATCTGAAAAATGGTTTGTATAAAAAACTTTATCAGACGGATTACTAATTTTGTAAGTTATATTGGCCACCTTCGGGTGGCATTTTTACTTCTGTGATACTTTTTTCAAGATTTATCTGCTATTCTTGACCTAGTTTTTATAGAAAGAAGGTCTAAGATGTTAAATAAAGTCAAAACTAAAGCCTTAATTAGTGTTGGAGCAGTGGCTGCAACTAGCTTTGTTCTCATGATGGGATATACTGCTGGTCAACATTCTACTGCTAAACAAAGTCGCAAAGAAATCGAATTGGCTGCAGCTAAACTTGTAGAGGACAAACAAGCAGAAGATAAAGCCAGCATTTTGTCATCGGATACTGTAAAAGAATTTTTGACACAGTACTATACGAAAGAAAAGCTCGGAGAAAATAATACACGTATTCAACCTTATATGACTGAATCGGCTTATTCTCAAGAATTGTCAAGTCAAAATGATGCCATGAACCAAGTGTATAAGGACTATATTTTGGATTATCATTTTGAAAAAGCAGATATCTTTGTCAATCAGACTACGAATCAAGCTATTGCCATGGTGTCTTATAATGTAACCTATGTATCCGATTTAAAGAATGCCAACCAATCAAAGACCAATCAGACAGAAACCAGAACGGTTAAGTTGTCTTATTCGAAACTACCAGGTAAGTTATTGGTCAATCAAGTGCAGGTTTGGAAATCTGGGTTAGATGATTTAGATAAGGCCACTCCTAAAACTTTAGAAGAATCATCATCAATACCATCACTGCCAAATACTACGACAAAATGATGATATTGCATGGAAATAGAAGAATGTAAGCAAATTTCAATTCTTGATGTAGCCAATCGTTTAGGTATCTCCTTTAAACAAGTTTCTAACCGTGTCTATGAACATCCTGAACACGATTCATTCCGAATTTTTTCTACTACCAATACTTTTAAATGGTTTTCAAGAGATATTCAAGGTGATGTCATTGATTTTGTTCGACTTGTTAAGGGAATTTCTTTTAAAGAAGCTCTAGCTTTTCTTTCTGAAGAACCTTTTCAAAAAGAAGCTGTTCAAGAAAAAAGAGAGAGACCATTTTATTATCCTTTAAAGAGAGTAGAAGATTCTAACTGTAGTCTGGCCAGATATTATTTAACAGAATGTAGAGGAATCTCAGAAGAAATCGTAGAAAAGATGATCCAACAAGGTTTGATGGCACAAGCCAGCTGGAAAACAAATGAAACAGTTGAACCTGTTGTTGTTTTTAAAAGTTTTGATCATCGTCACAAGCTGCAGGCAGCAAGCATACAAGGGATTTATAAGAATCCTGCTCTTTCTAGAGAGAGGTTAAAAACGATTCTAAAAGGAAGCCATGGACATATTGGAATATCCTTTGACATTGGTAAACCAAATAGACTGGTCTTTTGTGAATCGTTTATCGACTTGATGAGCTATTACGAACTTCATCAACAAAATCTAACTGATGTTCGTTTGGTATCTATGGAGGGATTAAAAAGGTCTGTTGTTGCTTATCAAACTTTACGACTGATAGCTGAAGAAAATCAGAAGTTGGAATTCTTAGATACAGTAATACCTTCAAAGTTATTGCCTTTGATCAATACAATTCGTGATACCACCAGCTATTTTGATAATCATCCTGATTTATTGACACTTGCGGTAGATTGTGATGATGCAGGTAAAGATTTTTCTGATAAGTTATCTAAATCAGGATTTCCTGTTTTCCTGGATTTACCTGATAATGAATATGGGAAAGAAAAAAGAGACTGGAACGATATTCTTCGAGAAAAGAAATCAGATTTACAATTGATGATCGAGAATGCAAAAGAGACATTGAGGAATCAACCAGTAAGACAAACCTCTCAATGTTTAGAATTGTGATAACAAAATCAAGATGTTTTAGCTAATATTAGAATGAAGGAGGATCGTATATGACCATTATTGAACGCTTAGAAGAAAAGGTCACTAGGCAAGAAAGTAAGGTAGCAAGAGAGACAGAAAAACTCGCTGCTTACAAAGAGCAACTGGAGACAGCGATGTTTGCGACGTTCAAAAGGCGTCAAAGCATTAGTCACATGAGTTTTGAAGAAGCTCTTGACCATGCCTTTGGTAAAGAAAGACAATTCGATGATTCTGAATTTAGAAAGGATGAAATGAGTGAATGACAAAAGATTGGAATTTTAATCAACCATTAGAAAGTAAATCAGAAAATCAAGAAGATCCAGATAAAATTGCGGCCTTATTTGGAAATCATCAAGGAGGTAATGATGTAAATTATGAAGCAGCTTTTCAAAAGCGTAAACAAGCACCTGTGACGGAATCAAATTCTAGTTCTAAACCCAAAGTTACAGAGGTTAGAACAGGAAAAGAGACAGATATCACTACAAGTTATCAGCAACATCTTAAAAGACTGATTGCAGATAACAATAGCGATATTCAAAGTAGTCAAAAGAAAATTGAAGAGCTACATACGTTGATTGACACAAAGAATAAAGACAATAAGAAATTGCAGTCCATTTATGATGCGATTTCCGAATTACACTAAGCAGTCCTGATAGGCTGCTTTTTTTGAGAGGTTATAGATGTTTACAAAACTTTTTAAGAAAAACCAAGACAATAGTGATGTATTTAAGAAGCTAATTCATAGACTATCTGATATGTCTGTCCAAGATCTTGAAAAAATAGACCGACTGTTAGATATCATTTTCACTCCAGATCAAGGATCAGAACAACTAAAAACAGAAGAAACTTATAGAGAAGAAACTTTGGACGACACATTAAAGGAAGCTAAGAATCAACTTCATAAGGAACAATTGGAGAAGAATTTAGAGAGGTTTAGAAAAAATAGTCAATAACGCACCAAAATTGGTGCGTTATGCTTTTTTATGCTATAATTGAATTATAAAAATAAAGGAGTTTGCCATGATTGGAAAGAACATAAAATCCTTACGTAAAACACATGACTTAACACAACCCGAATTTGCACGGATTGTAGGTATTTCACGAAATAGTCTTAGTCGTTATGAAAATGGAACGAGTTCAGTCTCTACCGAATTAATAGACATCATTTGTCAGAAGTTTAATGTATCTTATGTCGATATTGTAGGAGAAGATAAAATGCTCAATCCTGTTGAAGATTATGAATTGACTTTAAAAATTGAAATTGTGAAAGAAAGAGGTGCTAATCTATTATCTCGACTCTATCGTTATCAAGATAGTCAGGGAATTGGCATTGATGATGAATCTAATCCTTGGATTTTAATGAGTGATGATCTATCTGATTTGATTCATACGAATATCTATTTAGTAGAAACTTTTGATGAAATAGAGAGATATAGCGGCTATTTGGATGGAATTGAACGTATGTTAGAGATATCTGAAAAACGGATGGTAGCCTAATGGAAATCCAAGATTATACTGATAGTGAATTCAAACATGCTCTAGCACGGAATCTTCGTTCACTGACAAGAGGAAAAAAGTCCAGTAAGCAACCTATAGCGATTTTGCTTGGAGGGCAAAGTGGTGCCGGTAAGACTACAATTCATCGTATTAAACAGAAAGAATTTCAAGGAAATATTGTTATCATAGATGGTGATAGTTTTCGTTCCCAGCATCCACACTATTTAGAACTGCAGCAAGAATATGGCAAAGATAGTGTTGAATACACCAAAGATTTTGCGGGGAAAATGGTAGAGTCTTTAGTAACCGAATTGAGTCATTTGGGATACAATCTTTTGATAGAGGGAACCTTACGAACGATAGATGTTCCAAAGAAAACAGCACAACTCTTGAAAAGTAAGGGATATGAAGTACAATTAGCCTTAATTGCGACAAAGCCCGAATTGTCCTATCTGAGCACTCTTATCCGATACGAAGAACTATACGCTATCAATCCAAATCAAGCACGCGCAACTCCAAAAGAACATCATGATTTCATTGTAAATCATCTAGTTGATAATACACGACAATTGGAAGAACTAGCTATCTTTGAAAGGATTCAAATTTACCAACGAGATAGAAGTTGTATATATGATTCAGGAGAAGATAAAATTTCAGCAGCAACCGTTCTTCATGACTTACTATTTGGAGAATGGAATCAAGTGGAGAAGGAGATGCTTAAATCAGGAGAAGAAAGATTGAGAGATTTAACGAATCGTGATGGTTGTTAGATCATGAGTTTTAAAATATAGTCTACTTATAACTTTTGTTAGTTGTTTGAGGTAGACGAAAAGTTTTTAAAACCAAAAAAACGCATAGTATCAGGTGTTGAAGAAGCTTGATATTATGCGTTTTCTTGTGGGAAGATTTACTCCATATTCTTCAGGAATTAAGATTTTGCCCAGCCTCAAAAGTTCTAATCAATTTTAATAACTCAGAAAAAGAAGACTGACAAAATATGGTTACTTTAAGACGAAACTAGAATTTGCTCTCAAACTGGAGAATGTGGAAGAAGAAATCAAAATTCTATGATGTAATGGCTAGGTAATTACGGATATAAAGTTGTAAGACTTGAAATTTTATTTCATAGACTTAATCACTATTATCCTTCTTAAATTCATAGATCGCTTCCAAGTAAAAATGAATTTTTTCTTTAATATATTTTAATGATTTATTATTAGTTATGTCTATAACACCAAACACACTATAGTGGTTTCGGTAAAGCTCATCATAATCAATCTGACTGCCTATGATGATAACTTCTGATTTTTTTGAACTAAATTGGATAGATTTTAAATAGAGTTTCATTTTTTTAGATGTTAGAGACCCTGATTTTATGATAAAATAAGTAGAAGATTTATATTTGTAGTTAATCTTATGTCCTTGTAAAATTTTTGTATTTTTAAATGTTTTTTTTAAGAAATAATATTTTAAATACAGAGATAAAATATAGCCAAATAAAGAGTAGTGTAAAATTTGAATTGCCTTCATAGCTTTCCTTTCATTAGAAATTAGTTTATCAAATGAAGAAAGATTAATATTATTGAGATACTAAAAAGTATCTATTTTATCCTGAAATGTCTAAATTAAGAAAATTTTTACCATTTGAGATAGTATAGAAACCATTTGAGATTTTTATGATTTAATTTCCATCATTCTGATAAGATTAAACTTATAGAAGGAGGCTAAATATGAAAGACTATATTTTATATCAAGATAGAGCTATAGTAAAGGTACCACTCTCTAAAATTTATTATGTTACAACTCACCCAACAAAAGCTCATGCTGTTCTTTTTGTAACAGCAGAAGGGAATTTTGAAGCTTCAACCTCACTAGCTAAAATCGAAGAGGAAAGTACAGAAGAACTTATTAGATGCCATAGAAAGTTTCTTGTGAATAAAGATAAAATAGCAGGATTTAATCATGAGACAAGAACGATTATGTTTATGGATGATAGAGTATCAGACATCGCTTGTTCTAGAAGACACTTTACAATATTAAAAAATCAGTGGAAAAATATATAGGAGTGAAGTAGTGAATATTTTTATACTAGAAGATAATTTTTTACAACAGACTAGAATTGAAAATGTTGTCAAAAAAATTTTGGTGGATAATAAGATTGAGTATAGGCATTTTGAGGTTTATGGAAAACCTCAACAGCTTTTAGAGGACATTTCAGAGAGAGGAAATCATCAATTATTTTTACTTGATATTGAAATAAAAGATGATGACAAAAGAGGATTAGACGTTGCTAGAGAAATTAGAAAACTTGATTCTCAAGCAGTGATTGCTTTTGTAACATCACATTCTGAGTTTATGCCTGTATCTTTTGAATATTTAGTATCAGCTATTGATTTCATTGATAAAGAATTACCTGAACCATTATTTATCAAACGAATTGAAAATGTTATTTCAAGTGTTAGCGATAATCAAAGAAGAACAGTATCTGAGGACTCTTTTATATTTACAGGATCCAAAGCTCAAATTCAAGTCCCTTTTAAAGATTTATTGTATATTGAAACATCAACAATTGCTCATAAGTTGACTCTCTATTCCAAACGAGACATAGTTGAATTTTATGGACAATTGTCAGATATTCTTAAACAGGAACCACGTTTATTTCAATGTCATAGATCATTTATCGTAAATCCTTATAATATATCTTTAATTGATAAAGAAAATCGGTTAGTTCATTTTCAAAACGGCTCCTCTTGCATTGTCTCTAGGTTAAAGATACGTTCACTCATGAAAGCTGTCGAAAGACTTCATGACTAAGGAGATTTAGATGATATTTTTTCTAGATATTATAGGTACTTTTCTAATGTTATGTATCCATGCTAGGGTTTTAGGTGAGAGATTAAATCTGAAAAAAATCGGAATATCCATTATTCTGTTCTATCTTTCAATATCACTATTTATTTTTGTATTTGGATCAACAGAATTTTATTTTTATGGGTCATTATTGAGTTATCCCACTTTTTTTATCTTGTATACTTTTTCTATTGCTGAATTAAGAAGTAAGGTCTCTTTATTACTTTTTTACTCATTATTTCCACTTGGATTTTGGGATGTCATCAAAAATTTTTTAGGTTACTTTATAATTTCTAAGATTCCAATATTGTATAGACTATATGAAACTAATCTAGGAACAATGATTTTCTCTTTATTAGCTGAAATTATTGTGTTTTTTCTTATTAGTCTCTTTCGATATAATTTTAGTCATTTAAAAATAAAGAACTTGGATAGAAAGACAAAATTTATTTTAATTACTGCGGATATTTTAATGCTAGCCTATTTTATCTTACCATCTTATATAAACTACAGTGATAAAGTAAGTTGGGATAGAATGTTGGATTATAAAGAATTATGGACAGCAGTTTACTTTTTATTGTTTATTTGTTTTGTTAATCTCTTGGATAGAAGATTACTTCAAGAATTACAGGAGAAAGTCGTTTTACAAAAAGAAATTCAATTGCAAAATCTTAGTAATTATAGTCAACAAGTTGAGGGGCTGTATCAAGAAATTAGAAGCTTTAGACATGATTATGCTAATATTTTATCGAGCTTAAAAATAGGTATAGATCAAAAAGATATTAATCTGGTTTCTCAAGTCTATGATAGTGTTTTGAAAAATTCTGGTGAAAAATTAAAAGGCAAGCGTTTTGATGTAGCACATCTAAGAAATATCAATGATTTGGCGCTAAAGAGTTTACTATTATCTAAGTTATCGGAGGCCCAAAACTTGTCTGTTCCAGTTTCCCTGGAGATTGGTGAACAGTTCTCTATAAAAAATATGGAACAAATAGACTTCTTAACAATTACTTCTATCTTGTTAGATAATGCTATAGAGTCCGCAGCAGAAGGAGGAATAGCCGTCTGTTTCCTTGAAGATACAGAATGGAATAAATTAGTCATGATTGTTAAAAATTCTACTTTAGAAAGAGAGATAGAATTGAGAGATATATTCAAGCGTGACAATTCTTCAAAAGGAGAAGGTCGGGGTATAGGATTGGCCAATGTTCGGAGAATTTTAAAATCTTATCCAAATGTATGTTTGAAAACCACAAGTAAAAATTATGTCTTTACACAGATCTTGGAAATAGAACTTTAAAAGAGCTATCATTCTTAGGGTATTCTATTGAATATTTTAAGGAGGGGCTCTTTTGTTATAGCTTTATAGACATTTAAATGCTCAATTTATAGTAAACATAGGAATTCTGACGTAACCATTTTATGGTGATTCACTTTCGTTACTTTGACTCTAGGGTTAGGGGGCAAATGATAAGATGGTCTTTTTTTTAATAGATAAGGTATTCATTAATGGGAACTATGGAGAGGTAAGGAATTTCCTCCATTTTAAAGAGGCTCATATCAGTTTGTATGACTCTGGTTTCAAATTCTATTTCTTTGGATTCCATGATAATACTAAGGTAAGTTGTACCTTCCTTATTTTTTAGCTAGTTTCTGTAAATGAGCTAGGCAATAGTCTTAACAATAAAACTTGGCAGAAAAGGTAGAGTGACGATTTCACAATATCTAGTAGCGATTTGTGGAACAAATTTTAAAATGGCTTATTTTTAATTTTGAAAGGTTAAAAATCATGAAAAAATACGTTTCGTGATGAAAAAAGTACATTTAAAGACTTTGTGGTAAAAATCTCTTCTTTACTGATATACTGAACTTGTCAAGGTTATAATCTCATAAAATCATATATTATAGAGGATCTACTCATCTTGGAAGCAAAAACAACTCATTCAAAATAGTTTTAAAAAAGAAGAGGTGCTAATATGTTAAATGAAACTATGATTCAGCTTATACTCATTGCGATTTGTTGTGTGTACATTATTTTTAACACCAAGGCTGATAAAAACCCAAAGAGAGGATACCGTACAGCTTTGTACCTTTTCGTTTTGGCTGGTATTATATCCTATATTATGAATTATCTGAACTGGTTAGATTTTTTCTTACTGATAACTCCGATAATGTGTCTATTTAAATTTGAAGATAAGTGGAGTTAGCAACATGTAAATACTTTGTGGTAAAAATCGATTTTGTTCTGCTATACTGAACTTGTCAAGGTTATAATCTGACAAAAATAAAAATTAATATGGAGGTATTCCCCATGGAAACAAAGACAACGATTCAATTTGATGTTTTGGATACCCAAATGTTGGCTAGTATTGAGGGAGGAACAGCTAGTGCAGGGGAAGTTTGCACATTAGCAGGAGCAATGATTGGTAGTTTGGTTGCACCAAGAGCTGGAACTTAGGCTGGAGGTGTTTTATGAGCACAATATTGCACAGCTATATGGGCTATCGCTAGATTTTTATAGAAAAGGGGTTAGTTGATGGAAAGTGGTGAATTTAGGCTAATTTTAGCTCTTTTTATATCTTTTTTTATAATAGGTGCGATTGGAATAGTTCTAAATGTTCCAATAAGCGAAGTTTTAGTTCTTTCTGTAGGTAGTGTGTTTTTTGAGTTGCTGATTCACTTATTAACGCATAATAAGAAGAGAGGAAACATTAGTTTTGAACTATGCTTTAATCGATACAAGCAATTTATTAAAAAGATTTTAGCACCTACATTTTTTCTGTTACTATTATCAATTATTTTTGTCGTTATAGATGGTTATAAGTCGTCATCTGTATTATTTTATACTCATATATTTGTAGTATTATTCACAGTAGGATACATTATTTGCTCGAATAATATCGAATTACATATTTCAAAAAAAGAATGAGTTAGCGTTTTACTTATAGTATATAATAATAAATTATTTTGAGACATAGTAGTAAAGTGATTGAGCTATAGATATGATGAGGATGGAAATATGGAGATTGTTATAATGAACATAGTTAATTATCTCTTGCTAAAGATTGAATGGATAGTAAGTAATATCTTTATAAAAATGAGCATACTTTGGATGCTTATTTGGTTTCTATACTATTTAAAGAGTGATTTAGCAATGTATTTCTTGTTTTTTGGAAATGGCTTTTTATTATTGCTAATAATTTTTCGATTTGCACTGTATCAAATTAAACTAGTAATGCAGAATGATATTAAGTAATTGTGTCTAGATCATATTTTGGGGAATCAGATTATAATCATTCTGGACGTTTTCAAGACTTTTTGATAACTCCGATAATGTGTCTATTTAAATTTGAAGATAAGTGGAGTTAGCAACATGTAAATACATTGTGATAAATATCGATTTTGTTCTGCTATACTGAACTTGTCAAGATTATAATCTGACAAAAGATTTCTATTATATACAAGATATTCATCATGGATACAAAAACAATAGAACAAGTTAATGTGCTCAAAGCTGATGCTCTTTCTATTATTGTGTTGAAGGAGGTAAAAATGATTTGGCATGTATTTCAGGTATGGCAGGGATGACTGAGATAGGCTTTTTATACGCTGGACCTGCTGGAGCTGCGATTATATGTGGTGCTACAGCTATGCGAATTTGCTAAAAAGAGAGGATGTACAATGAATAGTACAATGAGTCAGTTTTCAATTCTAAAAAACAGTGATTTACAAGAGTACTCTGGTGGATTAAATCCTACTTGTGGAGTATTAGTAGGCCTAACTGCATTTACTGGTCCTGTTGGTGTTGCATTTGCGATTTCAACAGGCGGGCTAGCGGCAGAAAGTTTTTGTAGATAATGAGAAAAATAATTAGTATATTTTATATTATTTCTCTAGGAGTCTTGTCTTTAATAAAGTCACAAGATATTGTTGATATCATAGCAACTCTACTATTGATTTATATAGGTTTAAAAGGAATAAAGCAAAAGAGAACTTTATAAGGTTGTGACGCCTATACTTTTTCGCCTCATTACATGTTTGGACAATGTTTCATTTATTAATTTCCAAATTGAGAATGGGGATATTGTAACTAAGTGTGATTTTTAGTCAACTAAAGATGGCATGCTAATGGTTGGATATCATCATTGGGTAGGAACTATTGTCTTTCGGGGTTATAGAGGATAATTTATGGATAAGAGAACAGAAGAAATTCTCAATAAGATTTATAATTTGATTTTAGATACAGAGATTCATAAAAATGAACGAGATATTTTATTACGTTATAAAACTCTATTAGAGAATACAAAAAATGAGCAGAGAGTTATCATGGGGTTGGCAGAAGCTCTTCGTCAGCAGGCTGTTAATGGGATTCATAGTCACAAATCAATGAGCCCAAAGGTTGCGACATTTTATAAAGAAATTGCCACATATGGACAATTGAGTAAAAATCTAGCTCAAGGATTAATTTCTTTAGGAATAACGAAATAAGGAAAAATGAGTATTATAAACTCATAGAGCTTTTAACAAGATAAAACAATTCATATAAATGTAAGGAGATATCCATGATGGATACAATGATGAGACAATTTGAAGTAATATTGTCCAGCATTGAAGGTGGACTTTCATGCTTTGAGAAGGGATTGTTTCTTTAAGGGGATATGGTGGAGCTATTATAGGCTTTTGGATAGGAACTAAATTTTTTTCTACGAAATAGAAGTTGAGGTACAAATGAAGCAGCGTTTGATAATTGCAATTAGTTTTATAATGACTGGGATAGTCATTAACATTTTATTCGAATCAAATACTATTATTCATAAATTTATTGCTATATTAGGTCTGAGTATGTATTATAGAGGTGTTTTTAGAGAGTATAAAAATTTTAAAAACAATTCAGATTTTTAAATTTTATATTAAATCACGTAATTTGTGTGTCATTTATGATATTGTAGGAGACATTCCATATTGGATTGTAGTTATCATTTGAATGTTTTCAGATAATATTATTTGTAGGAATGATTATCTATATACGAAATTGAATTGGAACTCTCGGAATTTCAAAATGAATATAGAATCGGTAGTAAATGGTCTTGTAGCAGAAATGGCTGTGATAATAGCAGGATGTTATAGTAATGAAGGAGTATCGAAATGAATCAACAGTTTAGAAATCAATGTTTAGATGCAATCGTAAAATTTGAAACTAGCTTTAAAGAAATGAACTTACCTCAAGAACAATATTTCCAAGCTTATAGTCTAGTTAGTAAAATAGTATCTGAAATGAAATTAGATGGTGTTGCATTTGCTCAATCTTTCAGATATTTTTATGAATTCTTTAGTCGCGAATTATTGCCAGGGGGAATTATTTTATCTGAACAAGCTCGTAAAGATTTTAGTAGGATATCAGATCTAGCAAATTCTACTGAGTTATTAAAAACAATTCATAGCCCTATTAAAATATTTT
>CAUQZY010000004.1:0-44676 GCA_963522395.1 uncultured Streptococcus sp. | reverse complement strand
GCGGAACAGAAAGTTTTGCTATTGCGCAAAAGATTTTTAAAGGAAAAGACTTGAGTCAGGTTGCTAGCCATACTCTCAACTACGGTCACATTATTGATCCTCTGACTGGTAAAGTCATGGACGAGGTTATGGTTGGGGTTATGAAGTCTCCAAAAACCTTCACTCGTGAAGATATTATCGAGATTAACACCCACGGTGGGATTGCGGTGACCAATGAGATTCTCCAACTAGCAATCCGTGAAGGAGCTCGGTTGGCAGAACCTGGTGAATTTACCAAACGTGCCTTCCTAAATGGACGTGTGGACTTGACTCAGGCTGAGGCGGTCATGGATATCATCCGCGCCAAGACAGACAAGGCCATGAACATTGCGGTCAAACAACTTGATGGTTCCCTTTCTGATCTGATTAACAATACCCGTCAAGAAATCCTCAATACTCTTGCCCAAGTCGAGGTCAATATCGATTATCCTGAGTATGACGATGTTGAGGAAGCTACTACTGCTGTTGTCCGTGAGAAGACTATGGAGTTTGAGCAATTGCTAACCAATCTTCTTAGAACAGCCCGTCGCGGTAAAATCCTTCGTGAAGGAATTTCAACAGCTATCATCGGACGTCCCAACGTTGGGAAATCAAGCCTTCTCAACAACCTCTTGCGTGAAGACAAGGCAATCGTAACCGATATTGCTGGTACAACTCGAGATGTCATCGAAGAATACGTCAACATCAACGGTGTTCCACTAAAATTGATTGACACAGCTGGTATTCGTGAAACGGATGACATCGTGGAACAAATCGGAGTTGAGCGTTCAAAAAAAGCCCTCAAGGAAGCTGACTTGGTTCTACTGGTGCTAAATGCCAGTGAACCACTAACCGCCCAAGACCGCCAACTCCTAGAAATCAGTCAGGAGACTAATCGCATTATTCTTCTTAATAAAACCGACCTGCCTGAAGCGATTGAAACTTCGGAACTACCTGAAGACGTTATTCGTATTTCAGTCCTTAAAAACCAAAACATTGATAAGATTGAAGAACGCATTAATGACCTCTTCTTTGAAAATGCTGGTCTAGTCGAGCAAGATGCAACCTACTTGTCCAACGCCCGTCATATTTCCTTGATTGAGAAGGCTGTTGAAAGTTTGCAAGCTGTTAATGAAGGGTTGGAACTAGGTATGCCAGTTGATTTACTTCAAGTTGATTTGACTCGTACTTGGGAAATTTTAGGTGAAATCACTGGAGATGCTGCTCCTGATGAACTCATCACCCAACTCTTTAGCCAATTCTGTTTAGGAAAATAAGAAAAATCCATGCTCGTTATTGCGGTCATGGATTTTATTGTCTTATTAGTAATCTGGTCTTAAAACCCCTGTTACAGTTGCCTTAGTCGCTTCGTAGTCGCCATCTACGACAACTTTGATAATGCGTTTGGCATCTTCTTCTGGTGCTGGAACAAGAGGTAGACGAGTTGGTCCAGCTTCAAATCCCATATAGTTAAGAACAGCCTTAACAGGAGCAGGACTTGGATAAGAGAAGAGGGCATTGACTTTAGGAATGAATTTACGCTGAATTGCTGCTGCTTTTTTCATATTGCTTTCAGCTATGGCAGTAAACATCTCATGCATTTCATCTCCATTTGTATGGGAGGCAACAGAAATAACCCCATCCGCACCCAAGTTCATGGCATGGAAAGCATCTCCATCTTCACCAGTATACACCAAGAACTCTTCTGGTTTGTGCTCAATCAAGTAAGCCATATTAGCCAAGCTAGTACATTCTTTGACACCAATAATATTTGGATGGTCAGCCAAACGAAGCATAGTTTCGGGAGTTAATTCGACAACCACACGACCTGGAATGTTATAGATAATAATTGGTAGGTCAGAAGCATCCGCAATCGCCTTAAAGTGCTGATACATTCCTTCTTGAGAAGGTTTGTTGTAGTAAGGTACGATAGCAAGCCCAGCAGCAAAACCACCAAATTCTGCTACTTCTTTGACAAACTCGATCGAGTCACGCGTATCATTGGTACCCACACCCGCAATCAAAGGAACACGTCCATTGACAACTTTTTGTACAGACGCAAAGAGCTCCAACTCTTCATTGTGAGTCAATGTCGGACTCTCAGCAGTCGTCCCTGCGAGAAGAATTCCATCCGTATGATGGTCCAATAAATGCTCAATCAAGGCTGGAATGGCATTAAAGTTGATGGAACCATCCTCGTGGAAGGGGGTAATAAAGGCTGTGATGATTTTACACTCTTTTAAATCTTGATAAGACATGAGAAACACCTCTCTATTTCAAAGAAGGAGTTCATCTGAACTCCTAAATTATATGACTATTTTAATTCAAATTTCAATTCAGCTGTTGGACGAACCAATCCACGTTCGTGAAGAGTTTCTGCAATCTGAACTGAGTTCCAAGCAGCACCTTTGAGAAGGTTATCTGAAACAACCCACATGTGAATTCCTTTTTCAGCATCCAAGTCTTTACGGATACGACCAACAAAGGTATCACGTGAACCAACTGCATTGATAGCTTGCGGGTAAATTTGATGAGCTACATCATCTTCAAGAACAGCGCCTGGGAAGGCTGCGATAGCTGCTTTGACTTCTTCAATTGGAGCCACTTCTTTTGTTTCGATGTAAACAGACTCAGAGTGAGCTGACAAGACTGGAATGCGCACACATGTTGCAGATACTGCGATGCTATCATCTTCCATGATTTTCTTAGTTTCCTTAGTCATCTTCATCTCTTCGTATGTGTAATCATTATCAGTGAAGACATCGATTTGTGGAAGAGCATTGAAGGCGATAGGGTAATGTTTCTTGTCACCACCTGAAGGCAAAATTTCCGCATGCAAATCACGTGGTTTCACACCATCATTCAAGACTTCACGAAGTTCACGTTGTGTTTCAAGAATCGCTCCCATACCAGCACCTGAAACTGCTTGGTAAGTTGAAACAATGATACGGTCCAAGCCCCATTTTTGGCGAACTGGCTCAAGAGCCACCATCATTTGGATTGTTGAACAGTTAGGGCAGGCAATGATACCGTTGTGGGCATCAAGTGCGTGAGCATTGACCTCTGGAACAACCAAAGGAACATCTGGATTTTGACGGAAGTAAGATGTATTATCTACTACTACCGCTCCAGCTTTAACCGCGTATGGTGCATATTTAGCTGATGTAGAACCACCTGCTGAAAAGAGAGCAATGTCAACTCCTTCAAAAGCTGTTTCAGTCGTTTCTTCAATCGTAATATCTTGATCTTTAAATTTCAAAGTCTTGCCTGCTGAACGTGCAGAAGCAAGTAAACGAATTTTATCGATTGGAAGTGTTGATTCTTCCAACATTTTTATCATCTGAGCTCCGACAGCACCTGTCGCGCCGACTACAGCAACTGTATATCCCATAAATAACCTCTTTCGGAATTTTCTAAAAATTTCTATAATAGATGTATTATACTACTTTTTCCATGAATTGCAAAGCTTTTTCATCATTTTTTAGAAAATAAAAATCCCCAGTCGCTAGACCAGGGACTAAGAGGCATCTTCATGTGATGAGCAGGTTCACACAACTCATCAAGGTCCGCTCCTGCGTTATGACCTCCTTATGCTCAATAGTAGTCCGAAGACTACCTATCGACTCATCGCATCTATTATATTACTAGAAATAAGTGGTTTTGTCAATAAAAAATTTTTGCAGGATGACTTTTATTATACAAAAGTCAAAATTTTTTCTCGCGAGCATAAGAAAAAACTCTTGTGTTCAAGAGTTTCCCTGTAAATATCATGCTAATTGCCGGGATTGAACCGGCGACCTCATCCTTACCATGGATGCGCTCTGCCAACTGAGCTAAATCAGCTTACCTAAAAAGTATACTACAGTTAGAAAATCTTGTCAAGTTTCCTAAGAAATTTTCCATAAGAAAAAGCCAGGAAAAGGCTACCTAGCTTGTCTTCTTCTATTTGCTTAAATCAATTCGACGACCAATTTTACCGATAATAATCGCTCCAATAATCAATGAAGCAAATTCACCAACTCCTGTTGTAAACCAAGTAAGGAAAAATGGTAATTGCGCTACAATATTCAACTCTGCAGCAATGGTAAACATGGAAATGGAAAAAAGGATTGAAAAGAAGAAATGGTCTTTTCGAATTAATCCATTAAAGAGATAATCCTTGCTGTATTTTGCAAAAAGCCAAACCCCTAGACTGAGGAATACCAGGGTTGAGCCACCACCAACAAAGACATCTAGAAGTCCGAAGCTAAAGAAATTAGCAATCATACAACCGATGGTAACTCCGATGATGTACTTAGGATTGTAAAAAGCCATAAAGTTCATCATTTCTGAAATACGGAACTGGTAAGCACCATAGCTAATGGCATTGAGAGGCGGTGTGACAGTCAAAACGACGTAGATAGCAGCAACGATTGCAATATCTGCTACGTCACGAATAGTTAATTTTTTCATCTTTTCTCCTTTGGCGGTTGTCCGCGTGTAATATGCTTGGTGAAAGAAGCTAAGCACCAAGGGTTGATTTATTCAACCTTACTAGTATAGCACAATAGTCCTCTTTATGCTATACTAAGAACATGAAAAATCATATTCAAAGTTTCTTTAAGAACGAGCTCTTGTCCTATCTCTTTTTTGGTATAGCGACTACTCTTATTTCTATTCTATCCCGATTAGTCATTTATCAACTAACTCATAAAGAACTCCTTGCTACTGCCCTAGCAAATATTATTGGTATCCTCTTTGCCTTTATCACAAATGATACGATTGTATTTAAGCAGGCTAGGCAGAATTGGCCAAGACGTTTAGTGAAATTTACTCTTGCCCGTCTTTCTACTTTTCTTTTAGACTTATTTTTAACTTTTCTCTTTGTAACCCAGTTTCCTAATATTATTGGAAAATTTGTAAATAATAATATAGACAAGGTTAATACTATCGAAACAGCTATTTCACAATTCTTGATAATTATTCTTAATTACATTTTTAGTAAGGTTTTTATTTTTAAAAAATAGAAAATTTTTGAGCATATATCTTGTATGCTCTTCTTAATTAATATATAATTAAGAGTAAAAATTTTTTGAAAAGGAAAATGAAAATGTTAAAAGATCTTAAAGCATTTTTGCTTCGTGGTAATGTTGTTGACCTTGCTGTCGGTGTGATCATTGCCTCTGCTTTTGGTGCTATCGTTACTTCATTTGTTAATGATATCATCACTCCACTCCTATTGAACCCAGCCTTGGAAGCTGCGAAAGTACAAAACATCGCTGAGCTTGCATGGAATGGTGTTACATATGGTAAATTCTTGAGTGCTATTATCAACTTCCTTGTTGTAGGTACTGTTCTCTTCTTCGTTATTAAAGCTATGGAAAAAGCTCAAAGCCTTACTAAAAAAGAAGAAGTTGTTGAAGAGGAAGCTCCAGCTGCTCCAACTGAGTTGGAAGTACTTCAAGAAATCAAAGCTCTTCTTGAGAAAAAATAATCGATTAAAAGGATCTAGCACAAAGCTAAATCCTTTTTCTTTACTCTTTCGGCAACTTACCTGCTTTCTCAAGCATTTTCTTAATCAGATAAGGCATCTTAACATTTTCACGACCTTTTTTCTCAATCAGTTTTTTCACAAATTCTGGCATTTGTAAATCTTGAGATTCGGCCAAAATGTTTTTCGTATCATCTGAAGGTACTAATTCATCAAAAGTTTCTTCTTCTGGGAGAAATTCCTTAAACTCTTGATGTTCATTGGCTCTAACTGTATTGACCAAAGCATCAATCAAACGATAATCTGTATTTGGCATTGGTGGACGATGGTAGGTCACACCCAATTCTTGACACAAGTCATAACATTCTACATCGTTGTCAAATAAGACTTCAATATGCTCACTGATAAAGCTGATTGGTACAAAAATATAATGATCTGGGTGTTCTGACTGTTCTCTTAGATACTCCAAAACATCTGGCTTAATCCATGGAATCCCAATATCACTTTCACTTTGCCAAGTGTTAGTATATTGCTCAGAACTCAAACCTAGTTTTTCAGCGACTAGCTTGCTATTTTCAAAAATTTGATCGATATAAGGATCTCCGAAATCCAAGGCAAAAATGGGCACACTGTGGGCTGAAAAAATGACTTTAAAGCTATCCTGCTTTACTTCTTCTTTTAAAATCTTAGTAATTTCATCTGCCCAATAGTTTAAAAGCGCTTCTTCTTGATACCAGTCCTTGATAACTAAAAATTTAATTTGTTTGCTTTCTAAAAATTTCTCATAACCCATGACAGAGTAAAAAGAATAATGAGGCTCCAAAATCAAGCAAATACACTGCTCGATTCCGTCTGCTTCCATCTGACTTATCACATCTGGAATAAAGGGTCTAGAAAACTTATTAGCAAAATAAACACTATACTCATTCCCCAGCCTAGCTTCTACCAAGGCAACCTCTTCTCGGGTAATTTTTTGCAGAGGTGTGCCTCCAATTAGTACATAATTATCATAGAGAGTTTGAATCTCGTGGTCTTGAGGTCTCACTCCACGACGAATATTTGTGAAAAAATCAGCCACACCTTCAAAGGTAATCTCTTCTGGCGAACCGAAAGTCATCATTAAAATTGCTTTTTTCATAATTGCTTCCTTGTGATATTTTTATCAAGTTTATTTTATCATTTATCCATTAATAAGTAAACGCTAACATAGCGAATTTCTCTAACTTCTGTCTTTTGTTTTTCTTTTCTTTCTATGATACAATGGAAAAAATGAATTCAAAAGGAGTTTTTTATGACTTACCCCAATCTCTTGGACCGCTTCTTAACCTACGTTAAGGTCAACACGCGCTCTGATGAACACTCTACTACTACTCCAAGTACGCAGAGTCAGGTTGACTTCGCAACCAATGTTCTTATCCCTGAAATGAAACGTGTTGGACTGCAAAACGTCTACTACCTTCCAAATGGTTTTGCGATTGGTACCTTGCCAGCCAATGATCCATCTTTAACACGTAAAATTGGCTTCATCTCCCACATGGATACTGCTGATTTTAATTCCGAAGGAGTTAATCCACAGGTAATTGAAAACTACGATGGTGGTGTGATTGAACTTGGAAATTCTGGTTTCAAACTCGATCCAGCTGACTTTAAGAGTCTTGAGAAATATCCAGGACAAACGCTCATCACAACCGATGGAACAACCTTACTAGGTGCTGATGACAAGTCAGGGATTGCTGAAATTATGACTGCTATTGAATATCTGACTGCTCATCCTGAAATCAAACACTGTGAGATTCGTGTTGGTTTTGGTCCAGATGAGGAAATCGGTGTTGGTGCTAATAAATTTGATGCAGAAGATTTTGATGTTGATTTTGCCTACACTGTTGATGGAGGACCACTAGGGGAACTTCAGTACGAGACTTTCTCAGCAGCGGGTGCTGAATTGCATTTCCAAGGACGCAATGTCCACCCTGGTACAGCAAAAGGGCAAATGGTCAACGCCCTTCAGCTAGCAATTGATTTTCATAATCAACTTCCAGAGAATGACCGACCTGAGTTAACAGAAGGTTACCAAGGCTTCTACCATCTAATGGATGTGACAGGTAGTGTCGAAGAGGCGCGTGCTAGCTACATCATTCGTGATTTTGAAAAAGATGCCTTTGAAGCTCGTAAAAAAGCTATGCAGTCTATCGCTGATAAGATGAATCAAGAACTTGGTAGCGACCGTGTCACTCTAAACTTGACAGACCAGTACTACAATATGAAAGAAGTCATTGAAAAAGATATGACTCCAATTACCATTGCTAAAGCCGTTATGGAAGATTTGGGGATCACTCCTATAATCGAACCAATCCGTGGAGGGACAGACGGCTCTAAGATTTCCTTTATGGGAATCCCAACTCCAAATATCTTTGCTGGTGGCGAAAATATGCATGGACGTTTTGAATATGTTAGCCTTCAGACTATGGAACGTGCAGTTGATACCATCATTGGTATCGTAGCTTATAAAGACTAAAAGACGAGGTAGCTCAGCTACTTCGCCTTTCTTTTTATACCACTGGTGTTTCTTGATTTCCAGTACTTGTTGTAGATTCTGTTGTTTCTTTTTCTGAAGCTGATTCAGCGGGTTTAGAGTCTGTTGTGTTGCTAAGTTTGTTTTCGTCGTTTGCAGTTTCACTGTTAGATTCCGCAGTTGCTGATGTTTCAGTTTCAGAATTTGTTTTCTTACCATTTGCTTCAGCATTTGTTGCTGGAGTTGCTTCTTCAGTTACGCTTGATTTTGACTTGATTTCTTGATTCAAGACCAGAATAGCTTTTGTCAATTCAAGTAAAGCGGCCTTATCTTTACTCTTAGCAGAAAGTTGATCTAGTAATGCATCCACCTTATCAAAGTCTGCATCAGAACCCTTATTGTTTTCTAAATAAGCATGAAGCGACATAAGAATATCGTAGAGTTTTTGATAGAGTACAAGTGTCTGAGGATCTTGCTCAGTATTTTCCTTCTCTTGTTGAAGGGAGCTAGCGATACGAGTCAAGACATCTTTTACCTGACTGTTTACTTCATCCAAGTCTGCATCAGCCTTGTTTGTGGCAGCTTTAAGATTTTCTACTTCTTCTGCCAAAGATTGTCTGATTCCTTCTTCTTGGATTTGTTCCAAGAGTTGAGTTGCCTTGTTCAAAAGACTTTCTACTTCTTCCTTGCTGACATGATTGACATGCTCCTCAGGCATAAAGTCTCCGTACAATTCTTTCAAGAAGCCATAAATAGCTGTCTTGGCACTTTGATTATCTACTTTTTCAGTATCTAGAACTGTCTTACTTGATTTCGCAGTAGTCGGCTGAGCTTTCAAAGCTTCTTCCACTTCTTGTTTTGCCTGATAGATACTTGGGAATAATTTGTTCAATTCTGCTGCCTTAAGGAAGGATTGAGATTGATACAAGGTCCAAGTCAACTGAGCTACTTTGTTTCGAAGTTCATCACTCAAACGACCGTCATTTACGTGTTCGTAGAAATACTTGATGTATTCTACAGTTGTAACACCTGTTCGATCATTAAAGTCTTGAAGAGCTTGAAGTTGTGATTCAACCGCTGCTAAACCAGCCTCATCTTTAGCCAACTTAGCTTCCTGGAGTCGAACGAGAAGATCTTTCTTAGGAAGTCCATAAGAATCTGTATCTAGTGTATTGATTTTATCAATCAAGGCCTGATATTTCTTATCTAGAGCGCTTGTTTTAACAGGCTTGACACTTTCATCAATATGGATATATTGCTTATCAAAGAGATCCAGTGTTGCAAGATAACCTGCTGTAGAATTAGTTGCCAGTTTCTTCATGTTTTCAGTAAACTGACCTAAGGCTAACTCAATCTGTCTTTGTTCGATAGGCTTGTCTTTGTAGATACTTCTGCTATCAGCTAGAAGTTGATCTACTTTCTCCAAAACTGCCTTCTCATCAAAAGCTCCAGGTTGATAATTGGATTGTAGGGCTGGAATCTTGTTTTTCAAAGCCACTTCATAGCCCTTGGTTTGAACCTTGATGTAGTGATTGTGGTCACCATGAGGGATCACAAAACTACCATTTTCTACCTGCAAACTATAAGGAGACACACCATCACGTAAGGCAGTGGTATAGAGTTCATTTAGGAAATCAAGTTCTGGATTTCCAGTTTGAAGAGGAATCCGAACGTGTTCCTTACGAACAGCGTAAGGATGAATATGAGTTGGATCGTAGGCTTGGTCTGGATTTCCAAAGACAAAGAATCCGTTTGAAATTCTAATAGCTTCAAGTGGAACACCATAGGTCTTTGAAATGTAAGCTATTTTTTCTTCATCACTAGCATCTCTTGAGAAAGACTCTACCGTTTTAGCAAGAGATTTTACAGGCTCTGCATCATGATGTGTTTTCAAATGATCCTGAGCGGCCTTAATTTGCTCCGCTGTCAAGTCCTTCTTGAAGAAATAGTGATTGTGGTCTCCGTGACTCATGACAAATCCTTGCTCATCCTCACTGATGACACGATTGGCATCAAAACCGTGATCATGGTCTTCCCCATGATGGTGTTCATGATGATCTTCGTCGTGATCGTCATCATGTGCTGGTGTTGTTGTATTTGCCCCTTTCAAGTGGTCTTGCGCGGCCTTAATTTGGTCTGCTGTCAAATCCTTCTTGAAGAAGTAATGATTGTGATCACCGTGACTCATGATAAAACCTTGCTCATCTTCAGCAATAATACGATTAGCGTCAAAGCCGTGACTATCTTCTTCATGTTCCTCATGTGAAGTTCCTGGATTGATTGGAAGAGATGGCGAAGGTGTTGTTAGACCATTATTTGGAAGAGTCGGTTGACCAATTTGGTTCGCCTTAAGGATGTAATGGAAATGATCACCATGTCTGACGATATAAGCTGTAGCCGTTTCTTCAACGATATCTTTTGGATTAAAGATATAGCCATCAGATGTTGAAGAGAGTTCCTTACTTGTCGTTGAAGAAGAAGGATTACTTGGAAGACTTCCTAGACTAGACGCTACTTTATTAGGTTTTTCATTTGTAGAAACTGTAGAACCAGTTCCACCGATAGGCACCATTCTAGCAATCTTTTCTTCTAAAGGAGAGAGCTTGCTGTAAGGAATAAAATGATAATGGTTGCCATGCGGAATCGCAACTCCATTTGGTGTACGACTGACAATCTTAGCAGGGTCAAAGACTAGACCATCTGATTCACTGTAACGTTGGTCACTAGGCGAATCATAGAGTTCTTTCAAAAGACTTTGGAGATTTTCAACTTTGCTTTCTGGCTTGCTAGTTGATTCTTTCTCTATAGCTTGATTAATATTGTCACTAGCTGTTGAAGAATAGCTTAACTGGCTCGGTTGCGTATTTTTACCAGTTAGATGAGCTTTAGCTGCTGCTAATTCACTAGCAGATAAATCACTTTTTGGAATGTAGTGATAGTGACCTCCATGAGGAACGATATAAGCATCACCAGTATCTTCAATAATGTCAGCTGGATTAAAGACATAACCATCATCTGTTGTATAGCGTCCCTGAGACCTTGCTACAGCAACATCAGAGCTGACCTTCTCATTATCTTTGACGTGTTCTTGTTTTTGACGATTGATTTCATCCTTAGTTCGAACATTATCAGCATGAGCTACATCTTTCAGGTAGACATAATATTTTCCATCGACCTTGATGATATAACCATCCTTGACTTCATTGACAATATCTCCATCCTTAAGTTGGTAGTTTGGATCCTTCATCAAGAGTTCTTCACTAAAGAGGGCATCATAAGGAACTTTTCCGTTATAGTAATGGTAGTGATCACCGTGTGATGTAACATAACCCTGATCTGAAATCTTGATAACAATTTGCTCAGCCTGAATCCCTTCTTTTTGGCTAACCTGATCTGGTGTCAGGTTTTCAGTTTTCTGACTTGATTGACTGCCATCCACATAAGAAACACGATTATTGTCCTTATTTTCCTGCGAGCGATGCTGATTTAGAGCATAAGCACAAAGACTCAAGGATACGATAACAGCTGATCCAGCTGCTATATATTTTTTACTGAATTTCATAAATCCCTCATTTCAATAAATGATGAAGCTTTTTAACTTCTTTTGCTTGGTTAAACAGTTTTTTTCTAAACTGGTTATTTAACCAATTAATTAACCAGTAAATAGTTTACCTTTTTTTAGTTTATCTGTCAAGATTTTTATAACATTTTAAAAAATAAAAGCCAGTATTGCTACTGACTCTTACATCATTTTGATTTAATAGGATAAACTTATGCTTCTGGTTTCGTCGTTACTGACTCACTACCTTTTTAGCAAAGCAAGTAATTTTTCTGCTTCTGCCATGATACCATTATTATCCATGGTTTGGAGGCTCAAATTATTTCGTAAACCAGATAGGCTCTCTGTCACATTGTCTTTCAAACTAGCATCCGTTACTTTAGCAAGTAGAGCTTCTACTTCTTTGAGTTTGGCTTCTACTTTTTCGGTTTCTACTTGAGGTACTTCAGCTTCGTCTGTTGTATCTTTAGATACTTCTTCTGTCTCGTCTTCATCAGTGCTCGGTTTATAAAGATTATCTACTGAAGGGGTTGAATCTGTATGATTTTCTTTTTCATTGGATTCAGGACGGGTTGACTCGTCTGATTCATGATGATTTTCCTTATCTTCATCAGATTTACTGTCTTTGTCTGCCTTATTTTTACGAACATGGTCGCTGGCATTTCCCCAACCATTATCTGAGTGAGGACGTTCTTCAGGATGTTCAACATAATATTTTACAGTCGCAAAGAGATCCTCAAGGCTATAACCCTTAGGTGCTTCATAGAGTCCTTCGTCAAACCAACCAAATTTAATATTATGGTAATGGTCGTAATGAGGTATAATTAAGCTACCATTTTTAACTTCAACAGTATGTTGTAGATTGTAAGGAATATGATCAAGTGGAACCTTCTTAGCTGCTTTCACTTTATTATAGATTGCTTCTACTCCTTTAACCTCAGTATTTCCTGAACCCTGATTCTCTGTTGAAGGAGGTGTCAAACCTTTCTCTTTAGCATAAGCCTGAGCTGCCACTCTTTCAGCTTCAGACAAGCTCTCTTTCTTAATCCAATGACTATGGGTCATATGCGGAGTTACATAAGCATCTCCCTCATCACTGGTAATATCACGAATGTCAAAGATATATCCATCTTCTGTTGTATACTTACCTGCTAATTTCGCTAATTTAATTTCATCGTCTGTATAAGCAATTTGAGCATTTGGTTTTCCAAGTCGCTCTGGATGGGTAATTGGTGCTAGGAATGCCAATAAATCATCTACTAATTTTCCTTTATTAGCAGATTCATCATTCAATCGCTCTGCTAATTTGTCTAAGGCTTGGAAATCAGAAGTACGACCCTTATTTTCAGCCAAGGCTTTATGAGCCTCGGTCAACAATTTATATGCTTTATCATAAAATTCTTGATCACGAGGAGCGACATTTTCTTTCTTCGCAACTAGCGCATGCGTCTCTTGAGTTTTCTTAGACAGAAGATTTTCAATAGCATCAATCTTATCCTTGGTCAAATCTTTAGCTAGAACATAACGACTGACTCCCTTATCCTCGAAAATATAACCGTCGCCAACTTTTCTAACAACCTGCTTGACATCAAGGTCAGTCGGTGTATTTTCCACTGGTGCAAGAGGTTTGGTAGTAGGGGCTGGCTTCAAAGGAGTGACACTTGGCAAGACACTGCCATTTTGTCCCTTGATAGCTATCATACGAGCCAATTTTTCTTCCAAAGGGGACATTTGCGAATAAGGAATAAAGTGATAATGGTCTCCGTGAGGCACAGCGACACCGTTAGCTGTACGTTTGATGATTTGTGCTGGATCAAAGACTAAGCCATCAGATTCTACATGTCGTTCTGATAAAGGTTTGGCATACAATTCACGTAAGAGTGTCGGAATGTCTTCCCCTTGATTTTGATGATAAGTTGGAGTAACAGTCAGATTTGGTGTCTCTGTCAAACTTGGTTGAGCTGGTTTAGCATTATCACTACTTGGTTTACTTGAACTTGTAGCAGAATGAGAACCCTGTTTACCATTCCAATAAGCTTGAGCAGCAGCCAATTCTCCTGCTGACAAATCACTCTTAGGAATATAGTGGAAGTGATTGCCATGGGGAACAACAAAAGCATCTCCTGTATCTTCAATCACATCTGTCGGACTAAAGACATACCCATCATCTGTTGTATAGGCTCCTCCAGTTCCTCGATTTGTTGCCGGATTATTGAGATTAAAGTTTGGTTTAATGGTTGAGCTTGGTTTCTCAGTACTGCTTGGTTTCGTATTATCAGCATGACTTTGAGCTGGCTGACCTCCAATTGGCAGATTTCGAGCCAATTTTTCTTCCAAGGCAGACATTTGTGAATAAGGAATGAAATGGAAATGATCTCCATGAGGAACTGCCACACCATTTGCTGTACGTTTTGTAATCTGTGCTGGATCAAATACCAAGCCATCAGACTCCACATGACGTTGGCTCAGAGGCAAAGCGTACAATTCTTGAAGAAGACTAGCTAAATCCTCATTTTGACTCTCAGGAGCTGTTGTAGGATTTTGAGGAGTTTCAGATTGACTCGTTCTTACACTAGATCTTGTTTCTCCCCTGCTTGAACGGTATTCAACCGTACTTAATTGACCGCCTTTTCCAGATAGGAAGGCTTGGGCAGCAGCTAATTCACTGGCAGACAAATCACTCTTAGGAATATAGTGGAAGTGATTGCCATGAGGAACAATATAAGCATCACCCGTGTCCTCAATGATATCAGAGGCATTAAAAATATAACCATCATCCGTTGTATAACGGCCTTGAGCTCTGGCAGCAACTACCGCCTGATCGTTAGAACCACCTCCATGATTATGACTGTGTTCCTGCTTCTGACGTTTAATCTCTTCTTTTGTACGAATATTGTCCGCATGAGCCGCATCCTTAAGGTAAACATAGTATTTCCCGTCTACCTTAATCACATAGCCACCCTTGATTTCATTGACAATGTCTGAATCCTTCAACTGATAATTCGGATCTTTCATCAGCAGTTCTTCACTGATGATAGCGTCATAAGGAACCTTACCATTATAGTAATGATAATGGTCTCCATGAGAGGTCACATAACCTTGATCCGTAATCTTAATAACGATTTGTTCTGCGTTGATGCCCTCTCTCTTACTGACTTCATCAGGTGTCAAGTTCTCTGCCTTTTGACCAGCCTGATCACCGTCTATATAAGCAACTCGATTAGAATCTTTCTTAACTTGACCAGCTTGATAACGACCAAGTTCATAGGAACAAACACTTAGGGCAAGAACTGCCACTGAACCTGCTACATATTTTTTATTGATTTTCATTCTTTCCTCACTTTAATTCTTCTGCTAGAACACTCATATTTTCTTCCAGATTTTCTAAATAGGTCTTGTCATTTTGTGGATCTGCCTCTAAAGGATTCAGAGTTTTAAGACCCACACCTGTTGATTTGACAAGAGTTTCAGCTACTTTTGAAGAAGCGTTACTTTCTGTAAAAATCGTTTTAACCTTATAGGTTTTAACAAATTCCTGAATTTCTGTTAGTTGTCTTGGACTTGGTTCTTGTTCAGGAGAGATGCCTGCAATACCAAGTTGATTAAGTCCAAATCGCTTAGCTAGATAAGAAAAGGCTGTATGCTGTGTTACAAAAGTTTTCTGACTCGCTTTTTCAAATTTAGGCTGAAATTTCTTAGTCAATTCTTGAGCTTTTTTGATAAAGGCTTGCGCATTTTTCTGGTAAGTTTCTTTATGCTCACTATCCACCTCTGAAAGTTTATCAGCGATAATCTGAGCTTCTTCGCCAGCTTTTTCAGGATCTAGCCAAGTGTGAGGGTCATAGAGCGTTTTTTCATCAACTCCATCCCCTGCTTCCACATCTTCTAGCCCAGGGACGCGGTCCAAGGTCATTCCCTCTGAAGCCTCTAAAACCTTAACTTTAGATTTTTTTAGATTGGGATCTAAACTTCCTGCCCAAGATTCGAGCGTATGAGAATGGTAAACAAAGACATCTGCATCATAGATGGCCGCGATGTCATTTGCCGAAGGTTCAAAGGAGTGAATTCCACTACTTGACTGAATCATTCGAACATCATTCAAGTCACCAGATACTTCCTTGACCATAGCGTAAATAGGATAAAAACTGGTCACAATCTTCATCCCTTTACCTGTCTGACTTTCCTTTTGACCACAAGCCCCTAAACACAAAAGAAAGACACTTAACAATACTAAAAATAAACTTTGTTTTTTCATGGATAACCCCTTAACTATTTAATTAACTGGTAAACATTCTACTCCTAAAAATTTAATCTGTCAAGCTATTTTAAGAAAAAAATTGAAATTTCTTTCACATATAAAAATCTGCTGAGTTTCAACAACTCAACAGATTCTCACTTTATATACTCAATGAAAATCAAAGAGCAAATTAGGAAGCTAGCCGTAGGTTGCTCAAAACACTGTTTTGAGGTTGTAGATAAGACTGACGAAGTCAGTCACATATATACGGCAAGGCGAAGCTGACGTGGTTTGAAGAGATTTTCGAAGAGTATTATTCTTCTATGGTAGAATGCTTATAACCATAAGTAAAGTAAATAAGACTTCCTATCAACAACGCAACTAGGAAAGCAATCCAAGTTTCCATATTATACTGTAACATAAAGGATAAACAAATGATGATTGATAAAATCGGTAATAAGGGTACCAATGGTGTTTTAAATTCGCCCGCTTTGGGTATTCCTTTTTCTTTCCTTAAGCGAATCAAGCCGTAAGCAAGCATAATCAAGTAGGCCAAGGTACAAATGTTTAAGAAGGCTGCGATACTGGCTAGTGGGAACATTCCTGCAGCTACTGCTGAAGCTAGACCTGTCAAGATAGTAGCATTCTTTGGTACCTTGCTAGTCTTCGTTAGTTCTTTAAAGGCGGCAGGTATCAATCCGTCACGCGCTAAACTGTAAATCATACGCGATAGGGCATAAGTCATTGAGATACAAACCGTAATCAAGGTCAAGATAGCCACCAATGACACATAGTTGGCTACCCAACTAATCCCAACGCTACGAAGAGCAAAGGCAACAGCATCATCGACATTTAGATGACTGTAGTGAACCACACCAGTCAAAACAAGCGTCACCAAGGCATAAAGAATAGTTACGATAGAAAGCGATAAGACAATCCCTCTAGGAATATTTTTTTGAGGAGTCTTGACTTCATCTACAGCCATAGAGATGGATTCAAATCCCAAAAAACCAAAGAACATCAAGGACGCACCAGCCATAATACCAGTACTAGCACCATAGATTTGTCCAAAACCATAAGGAGCAAAATTGCTCCAATTATCAAGTTTGATATGCCAAATTCCTACTAAAACAAAAAGAGCTAAAGCAGAAAATTTCAAAATCACTAGAATCGAATTAAAGCGTAAGGCTGCTTTAGCATTTAGTAAAACAAGCGATGTCACCAAGACCAAGACAAGAATAGGCAATAAATCAACAAATGTCCCTGCTTGAGGATTAAAGGTACCATTTAAAGCCTGAGGAAGGGCTATCCCGTATTGAGAGAGCAAGCCTTTAAAATAAGCTGCCCAACCCGAAGCCACACCAGATATGGCTGTCATGAACTCCATCATGGTTAACCAGCCAGCCAACCAAGCTGGAAATTCTCCTAAAATAGAATAGAGATAACTGTAGGCACCACCTGTAGCAGGTACTCTTGAGGCAAATTCTGCAAAAAAGAGAGCTGATAATCCCACACACAAGGCAGAAATAACGATTGAAATCACTAAGGCTGGACCAGCTAGAGTTGAGGCTGCAGTACCTGTTATTGTAAAGACGCCTGTCCCTACCATGGCTCCGATACCCAGCAAAATCAAATCCCATAACTTCAAATGCCTGTGCATCTCCGTTTTATCCAAACTTACATTCTTTGTTCTAAATATATTCATATTTGACTCCAAAATAAAATGATGATTCTATTTTACCATAAATATAGGATATTTGTGAATATTTATAAAATAATTTTCTAAAAAAATCTGACTACATATTGTAATCAGATTTTATCGATTCTAGTTCATTTCTTTAAATGCTGCTTCTGCATCCGCGTTACTGATAACACCAAATTGAATCTTTCCAATCTTTCCTTGACTATCAATCAGGTATTCTGTAGGAATACTTCGAATTTGATAAGCTTGGAAGGTGGTTGCTTTGGTATCATAAAGAACTGGGATATCCTTATAACCTTGATCTTGGAACCATTGTGGGAATTGCTCGACAGTTTTTTCACCTTGAATGCCCGGTGCAATAACACTAAGAATTTCAAAATCGCGATCTGGTTTCGCAGCTAATTCCATCAACTCAGGCATACTTTTTTTACATGGACCACACCAGGAAGCCCAAAACTTCAAATAGACTTTTTTACCCTTATAATCAGATAACTTAACTTCTTTACCATCCATGGATTGCAAGGTGAAGTCTGGAGCTTCTTTTCCAACAGCAATTTGTTGTACGGACGTTTGTTGTTGCTGTTGTTTTGGCTGTTGTGCCGCTTGAGTCTTTTTAGTTTCTTCCTCACCACAGGCCATCAATACGACTAATGATAAAAGGCTTAAACCAGCAAACATTATTTTTTTCATCTTTTTCTCCTTTATTCAAAAATTCCAGCTAGAACATTTACTTGTCCTAATAGTAACAAAATTCCCATTAAAATAATAAGGAAACCACCAATTTTCTTTAGTAGCATCATATGACGTTTGATTTTACTAAAATAAGGCATTACTACACCTGAAGCTAGAGCCAAAACCAAGAAAGGAATGGCCATCCCCAGAGTGTAAATAAGAGTATAGATAGCTCCTTGCCAAGCACCATTGCCCCCAGAAGCCGCAAGCGCTAAAACAGAACTCAAAACTGGACCAATACAAGGTGTCCAACCAAAGCTAAAGGTAATACCGAGTAAAAAGGCTGACCAATAACGATTGGCTTCTGATTTCTTAAAAGTAAAGCTTTTTTGAACCTCTAATTTCTTAAAATGAAAAATTTCCATCTGGTGAAGGCCCAAAATGATAATAATTGTTCCCATAACATATCGAAACCAATTTGCATAGAGAATATTACCAAAGTAACCTGCACCAAAGCCTAGAATAAAGAAAATGAGAGAGATACCTGCGATAAAGCAAAGTGTCCGAATCAAACCTGACCAGAGAACCTTTCTCCCAAATAAAGAAAAACTTTTTGCGCTTTCCTGATCATCCAATAAAATTCCAGCATAAACTGGCAAAAGAGGAAAGATGCAGGGAGAAAAAAAGGATAAAACGCCTGCTAAAAAAACGGAGATTGAAAATATTATCGTTTCCAATAAAGAACCAACTTTCTTAATAATTCATATCCTATTTTACTATAATCAATTTAATTTGTATGATTTCTGCTACGCAATTTGAATTAGCCTGTATTTGAAAGGTTTGTTCCGATATTAGTTCATTCAGATTCTGCCCCCAAAATGCCCCAAAACAAACAAAAAAAAGCCTGTCACACAAGCTCAAATACTTGATATGGTAGGCTTTTTAAAGGCTAATTATTTAACAGCGTCTTTAAGAGCTTTACCAGCTTTGAATGCTGGAACTTTAGAAGCTGCAATTGTGATTTCTTTACCAGTTTGTGGGTTGCGACCTTTACGTGCAGCACGCTCACGAACTTCAAAGTTACCAAAACCGATCAATTGAACTTTTTCACCAGCTGCAAGGTAGTCAGTTACTGCTGCGAATACAGCTTCAACTGCTGCTGCTGAGTCTTTCTTAGTCAATTCTGTAGCTTCTGCTACTTTAGCGATCAAATCTTGTTTGTTTGCCATGTTAATGATTCCTCCAAATTAATTTCTAATTAACAAATATAATCATATCCTAAAATCCCTTATAGGTCAAGTTAAAAACGCTGTTTATTCGCATTTTCTTTATTTTTTTAGGAATAGTAACGTACCAAAATAGCCCACGCATTCTCGCCTGTATGAGTTTGAATAATAGAACCTGTTTCTAAAACAGAAATTGGCTTTTCAACATAAGCTTGTAAGCTTTCTTTCATCTCTTTTGCCCAATCATCACTACCAGAATATGAAATTCCAATCTCTGCTACAGAACGTTCAGAGAGAGATGTTGTCAACTCATCTAACCATTTTTTAAAGGTTTTAGCTCCACGACCTTTAACAATTGGCTGCAATTCATGGTCTTTCATTTGCATGACAACACGGATATTGAGAAGGGAGCTCAACAATCCAGTTACACGGCCAATTCGTCCACCTTTTACTAGGTTTTCTAGAGTAGAAACACCAATATAGAGCTCCGTATGGTTTTTTACCTCTTCAACGTGAGATAAAATTTCCGCCATATCTTTGCCTTCTTGTGCTAATTTCGCAGCCTCAACAACTTGAAATTTCAAGGCTTGGTCAGTGAAGGAACTATCGATAACTGTCACATCGGCAGTAGACAGGCTGGCACCTTGACGCGCTGCTTCTACAGTACCTGAAAGAGCATGGGACATATGAATAGCAAGAATCTGACTACCATCTTTGCATAGGTCTTCAAAAATTTCAGCAAAGACACCTACAGGTGGCTGGCTTGTTTTCGGAAGATTCTTACTTGCTTGCATCAACTGAAGAAATTTACCTTCTTCTTTCAAATCAGCATCCGAATAAACAACATTATCAATCATTACAGATAATGGAACAATTGTTATATCTAATTGTTTTACGAGTTCTGGTTCAATAGTAACAGATGAATCGGTTACAATCTTAATTTTTGTCATAGTATCAATCTTTCTATTTTAGGATTCAGATTGGTTTTCTTACTTCTAATTATATCAAAAAAAGATTAAAAATCCTAATGGAGTCAATCAAATTTTCCGTAAAAATTTGATATAATCTACTTATAAGAAAAGAGGTGCCCTATGATTAAAAAAATTTACCCCATTTTAACTATTTTACTAGGTGCTGCTATTTATGCTTTTGGGCTGACTTATTTTGTAGTTCCTCATCATCTCTTTGAAGGAGGGGCGACAGGTATTACCCTTATCACCTTTTATCTTTTTAAAATCCCTGTTTCGCTCATGAACTTGCTGATTAACATTCCCCTTTTCATTCTAGCTTGGAAAATCTTTGGAGCAAAATCTCTCTATTCTAGTTTGCTCGGAACCTTAGCCTTGTCCGCCTGGTTGGCCTTTTTTGAGCGTATTCCCCTTCATATCGATCTTCAAGGTGATTTACTAATCACAGCCCTCATAGCGGGAATTCTATTGGGAATTGGCCTTGGAATTATCTTTAATGCTGGTGGTACAACTGGCGGAACTGATATTCTAGCTCGTATTATCAACAAATACACTCATATATCAATGGGGAAACTACTTTTTATCTTAGATTTTTGTATTCTCATGCTTATTCTCCTTATCTTCAAGGATTTGAGATTGGTTTCCTACACGCTCTTATTTGATTTTATCGTTTCGCGTGTCATTGATTTGATTGGCGAAGGAGGATATGCTGGCAAAGGCTTTATGATTATCACAAAACGTCCTGACCACCTTGCTAAGGCAATCAATGATGACCTAGGAAGAGGTGTTACTTTTATTTCCGGTCAAGGCTACTATAGTCAAAAAGATTTGAAGATTATCTACTGTATTGTCGGCAGAAATGAGATTGTGAAAATGAAGGAAATGATTCATCGAATTGATCCTCAAGCCTTTATAACTATTACAGAAGCTCACGAAATCCTTGGCGAAGGATTCACCTTTGAAAAAGAATAAAAAGAGGTAGTGTAATGACCTCAAAAGTTAGACTAAATCATCTATCTTTTGGGTTACAGACAACCTCTTTTTTAATTACTCAAACTCTTAAGACCAATTCCGTGCAACTTCTTCATCTGCCTTTAACTGATCCACTAATTGGTCAACTGAGTCAAATTTGGTCATATCTCGAATGCGATCAAGCCAATAAACCATGACGGTTTCCCCATAAATATCTTGATTAAAATCAAAAATATTGACTTCAAAACGTGCTTCTTCTCCATCAAAGGTCACATTTTTCCCGACACTAGCCATAGCACGATACTTCTGTCTTTGAATCTCAACATCAACGACATAAACGCCATCTGCTGGCATATAAGTGCGGTCTAAAAGCACCAAATTAGCTGTTGGATAACCAATCGTACGACCACGAGCATTACCATGAACCACCATACCTCTCGACGGAAGCGGTGCCCCCAAAAGTTCTCCTGCTTCTTTCACATTTCCATCTACAATAGCTTGACGGATACGAGTTGAACTGATTTTTCCTTTCTCATCTTCCACAGGTGGAACAATGATAACTTCTCCATCAAAGTAATCCTTTAAATCTTCTGCTGTTTTTTTGTCAGAACCAAATGTATAATCGAAACCTGCAACAATAATTTTGGCATTCATAGCCTTGATATAAGTTGCAAAAAATTCTTCTGCCGTGAGACTAGCGAATCGACTACTAAAATCAAGGAGATATAATTCTTCTACGCCTTCACGCTTTAATTTCCTTTCACGTTCAGCAGGGTTCAAAATATGTAAAAACAGATCAGGATGATAAGGCTCTAAAGCAATCTTTGGAGATTCATTAAAGGTCATAACGACGATAGGCAATAAATCCTTTCTCGCAGCCTTATTGGCAACACGAAACAATTCTTGATGCCCCTTGTGTATACCATCAAAATAGCCAAGAACAACGACTGAATCAGATGGTGTGCCAATATCTTTTTGGTTTTTTATAGGAATAGTAATAATCATAAGATAATTATATCATAGCGATAGCTATTTCTGAACCAGAAAATCTGAAATGTCGTTTTTTTAACCTGAGGTGTATCATTTTAGAAGAATTTTATTTTTGATACTCTTCGAAAATCTCTTCAAACCACGTCAGCATCGCCTTACCGTACTCAAGTACAGCTTGCGGCTAGCTTCCTAGTTTGCTCTTTGATTTTCATTGAGTATGAAATCATAATAAAGAATTAAGAATCTTAAAATCAGAAAAACACATCATATCAGCTGCTTAAAACTTGATACAATGTATTTTATTATGAAAAAATCTACTGGATTTTTATCAAAATAAACTTCCAGTAGGCTTTTCACTTTTTATTAATAAGTTCCTTCTTCACCTTGGCTAGTCAAAATAACAGGTCCATCTTTCGTAATCACAAATTGGTGTTCATACTGGCATGACAATCCACCATCAATGGTCTTATGAGCCCAACCAGTCTTCATATCTGTATCGATTTCCCAGTCACCTGTATTGATCATTGGTTCAATGGTCAATACCATTCCTTCACGGAGACGAAGCCCACGACCAGCAATACCATAGTTAGGAACCATTGGTTCTTCATGCATAGTTGGGCCAACACCATGACCAACCAAATCACGCACTACACCGTAACCACGACTTTCAGCGTATTCTTGAATAGCCGCACCGATATCACCGATACGATTTCCAACAACAGCTTGCTCAATCCCTTTATACATAGCTTCTTTGGTTACATCCATCAAGTTTTTCACTTCTTCGGAAGGTGTACCAACAGCATAAGCCCAACATGAGTCTGCTAGACCACCAGAGTAGCTCTGAGTGTATTTTTTCATCTGCTCCACATTATTGAAGTTTAATTTTGAGACATTCAGGTCAGATTTGGCAATTGGACCTCCCAAAACCATATCAACTTTGAGCAAATCACCATCTTTCAAAATATAGTGACGAGGGAAGGCATGAGCCACTTCATCATTAAGAGAGCAACAGGTAGCATAAGGATAGTCCATCATGGCACCGTCAACACCAATCTGAAGCGGAAGGAAATTTTCTTCCTTACAACGACGGCGAACGTATTCTTCAACTTCCCACATATCTACGCCAGGCTTAATCAAATCACGTAAGCCGATATGAATACTTGCTAGAAAATCACCAGCCTTGTCCATAGCTTCGATTTCACGAGCTGATTTTAATGTTATCATTTTTTCTCCTAGTTTCTAATTAATTTTAACAGTCACATTTGCTTTTGAAACAATCTGATGACCATGATAAATATCGTAGTCAATAATAGCTGATCGTCTAGTATGATGGATAATACGTGCTTGAATGCGCAGTATATCATCTATCTGAACAGCCTGCAAAAAGTAGATCAGCATTTGCTCGATGATGAGATTGCGACCACTATTCACAACTAAATCTTGGGTCATATGAGTCAGTATCTCTGCCAATACACCGTTAGCTAAAACACCGTTTTTCTCAAGCATAAAGGGCTCCACTGTAATCACTACTTCATCATGGTGATAAGAAAGTTTTTGACCAATCTGCTCAGAAAAAGTTGGTAGAGCCGAAACTTGGGAACGACTCATCTTCTCCATGACATCTCGTCGTGTCACAACTCCAAGCAAGGTTTGATTACTTCGAACAACTGGTACCATTTCAAAGTCTTCTGCTATCATTCGTTGACTCACATTGGCAATATTGGTCGCTAACCCTGTTACGAAGATACTGCGCGTCATCACCTTGTCAATCGTCGTGCTGGGAGACTTGTCTCCTGCGTCACGCATAGTAACAAGCCCAACAACCACTTGGTGTTGATTAACGACTGGGAAACGACTGCTACGATTCTTACGAACCAAATCCAAATAATCTTTGACTGTATCGGTTTCTCTTAGAAAACCATACTCATGACTCGGACGGTAAAGTTTCTCAACTGTCAATATATCTGTTTTGATTTGGACATTTGACAAGGCTTTATTGATCATGATCGCCACAGTGAAAGTGTCATGCTTGCTTCTCAGAACAGGAATCCCTTTTTGATTAGCCAGTTTTAGTACATCATCATGAACCTGAAATCCGCCTGTCACAAGAACTGCATTTTCGTTTTCCAAGGCTAACAACTGAATACGGGTTCGGTCTCCGACAATCAAGAGCCCACCATCATGAAGGTAAGACAAGATATTTTGTTCAGTCATAGCACCGATTGAGAACTTACTAAATTCTCTTTCTAAACCTTCTTGCCCAGCCAGAACCTCAGAAGAAGTCACTTCTGCAATTTCAGCAAAAGTTAATCTTTCAATAGCAACTTTCTGAGATTTAACACGGATAGTACCACTTCTTGGTCGAGTCTCCACAATTCCACGGTTTTCAGCTTCTTTAATAGCCCGATAAGCCGTTCCATCACTGACTCCCAGATGATTTGAAATGCTACGAACACTGACCCTTTTACCGACAGGTAATTCCTCCAAATAGCTTAGAATTTCCTGATGCTTACTCATTGAATTCTCCTTTTACATACCGAAATTCAAGATAATCCCGCATTTTTCTTGTGTAGCGATCACTTCCCTTAAACTGACGGAACAAACTAAATCCAGCTTTAAGAGCAACCTTTTGACTTGCTTCATTTTCGAGGTGGGTTATAATGGACAATTGTTTTAAACCAAATTCTTCAAAAGAAAGTTGACAAATTTTTCTAACAACCTCTGTCATAAATCCTTGCGACCAAGCATCTTTTCTCAAAAAATAGCCAAGTTCAGCTTCTTTTTTGATTTCATCTAACTTCTCAAATTTAATAGAACCAATCATTTGTTGATTTTTTTGGTCACAAATTGCCCACACTCCCAAAGGGGACTTCATAAAGTAATTGGCCAGTGCATATTGACTTTCTTCCAGACTTGCCTGAGTTGGGAAAATAAATTGAAGATTTTCTGGATTTGAAGCTATCTCGTGGAAGTCCTGACTATCACTAAAAAAGAAAGGACGCAAATACAAGCGATCCGTTTCAAAAAAAGAAAACATTGCTAATTTGGTCCAAATATTCATAAACACCTCTACGGTTTAATCCTCAACAAGTGTAATATCCGCTCCTAGATTACGTAATTTTTCAATAATATCAGAATAACCACGTAAGATAAACTCGATATTTGTAATTTCAGTTTTACCTTGAGCCATGAGCCCAGCAATGACTAGTGCAGCCCCAGCTCGTAGGTCAGTCGCTTTAACACTTGCCCCACGCAAATCACGTCCACCTGTGTATAAAATATGACCATTTGTTGTCGAAATATCTGCATCCATCTTTGCTAGTTCAAAAACATGATTTACACGTTTTTCGTAAATCGTATCGACAATTGTACCTCGACCATTCGCTCTTAGTAAAAGTGGGGTAATCGGTTGTTGCAAATCAGTTGCAAAGCCTGGGTAAGGAGCTGTCTTAATATTGATTGCTTTCAAATTAGACTGTTCTTCGACAAAAATGCTGTCTTCAGATACAGTCATTCTCACTCCCATTTCTTCCAACTTAGCAATGAATCCTTCTAAGTGTTCGTATAGTACATTATTTATACGAATACCCTTACCAACTGCAGCAGCTAAAGATATATATGTTCCAGCTTCAATACGATCTGGAATCACCTGATGACGCGTTCCATGTAATCTTTCAACACCATCAATAATGATGATATTAGTTCCTGCCCCACGGATATGGGCACCCATATTATTCAAGAGAGTTGCAACATCAATAATCTCAGGTTCACGGGCTGCATTTTCAATAATAGTACGACCATTCGCTTTAACCGCAGCAATCATCGTATTAATCGTCGCACCGACACTAACTGTATCCATGTAAATACTTGCACCATGGAGTCCTGTATCTTTAGCAGATAACTTCATGTTATCTCCCTCGTAGCTAACAGTAGCCCCCATAGCTTCAAAAGCCTTAAGGTGTAGGTCAATCGGGCGAGGACCAAGGTCACACCCTCCAGGCAAGCCAACTGTGGCTTCACCAAAGCGACCTAAAAGACTTCCATAAAAATAATAAGATGCACGAAGACTATTGATTTTCCCATAAGGCATTGGAATATTTTGAACACCTCTTGGGTCAATCTCCAATACATCGTCATAACGCTTGACAGTAGCTCCCATCAATTCCATGATTTCGACAAGACTTGCTACATCCGAGATATCTGGAACGCAATCCAAAGTCACCACATCATCAGCCAATATAATAGCTGGAATTAAGGCCACAACGCTATTTTTAGCACCACTAATAGTGATTTCACCTTGTAGTGGTAATCCACCATTGATAACAATTTTTCTCATTCTAAGTTTTTAATACTCTTTCAAGATTTCTAATAAGGTCTTTAAAATAAATTATATCATAAATGCAACCTTTTTTCCATCCTTTTCAATTATATTAGCTGAATCGTATTTGTGGTAACTGACCTTTTTTAAAAAGTTTTGCCCCTTTTTTGCCCCCTAAATACAAAAATAGCCCTTCGGATAAAATCCGAGGGGCTAGAAACGTTGTTAAATCAACGGCCGAACTTTTGAATTTCATGGTTCGGGATAAAATAGTTCACTGAACTATTTTATTTTTTCAAGTTGTAGAATGATTTCAATCCACGGTATTCAGCTACTTCACCAAGTTGGTCTTCGATGCGAAGCAATTGGTTGTATTTAGCGATACGGTCAGTACGTGAAAGTGAACCAGTCTTGATTTGTCCTGCGTTAGTTGCAACTGCGATGTCAGCGATTGTTGAATCTTCAGTTTCACCTGAACGGTGTGATACAACGGCAGTGTAACCAGCTTCTTTAGCCATTTCGATAGCATCAAAAGTTTCAGTAAGAGTACCGATTTGGTTAACTTTGATAAGGATTGAGTTAGCAGCACCTTCTGCAATACCTTTTTCAAGGTAAGCAGTGTTTGTTACGAAGAAGTCGTCACCAACCAATTGAACTTTACCACCAAGACGTTCAGTAAGAGCTTTCCATCCATCCCAGTCGTTTTCGTCCATACCATCTTCGATAGTGATAATTGGGTATTTGTTTACCAACTCTTCAAGGTAGTCGATTTGTTCTGCAGAAGTACGAACAGCAGCTCCTTCACCTTCGAATTTAGTGTAGTCGTAAACTTTACGTTCTTTATCGTAGAATTCTGATGATGCACAGTCAAATCCGATAAATACGTCTTTACCAGGAACATATCCAGCAGCTTCGATAGCAGCAAGGATAGTTTCAACACCGTCTTCAGTTCCTTCGAAACGAGGAGCGAATCCACCTTCGTCACCTACGGCAGTTTCCAAACCACGTGATTTAAGGATTTTCTTAAGAGCGTGGAAGATTTCAGCACCGTAACGAAGAGCTTCTTTGAATGTTGGCGCACCAACTGGCAAGATCATGAACTCTTGGAAAGCGATTGGAGCGTCAGAGTGAGAACCACCGTTGATGATGTTCATCATTGGAGTTGGAAGAACTTTAGTGTTGAATCCACCAAGGTAGCTGTAAAGTGGGATTTCAAGGTAGTCAGCAGCAGCACGAGCTACAGCGATAGACACACCAAGGATTGCGTTAGCACCCAATTTACCTTTGTTAGGAGTACCGTCAAGAGCGATCATAGCACGGTCGATAGCTTGTTGGTCACGTACATCGTAGCCGATGATTGCTTCAGCAATGATGTTGTTTACGTTGTCAACAGCTTTTTGTGTACCAAGACCACCGTAACGAGATTTGTCACCGTCGCGAAGTTCAACTGCTTCGTGTTCACCAGTAGAAGCTCCTGATGGAACCATACCACGTCCGAAAGCACCTGATTCAGTGTAAACTTCTACTTCAAGTGTTGGGTTACCGCGTGAGTCTAGGACTTCGCGAGCGTAAACATCAGTAATAATTGACATTTTTTACTCTCCTTATGAGTTAAATTTTTTACACCTCTATAATACCTTAAAACCCCTCCTTTTTCAAGAAAAAACGTTATCTTTGTGCAAATTTTCCTTAACTTTATAAAGTAATCGCTTTCTTTTGTCTGTTTTATTCCAACTTTTATGATATACTGTTTTCATGACAGATTTATCAAAACAATTACTTGAAAAAGCTCATGGTGGAGCAAAATTAAATCCGGATGAGCAAAGACGCTATCTTGGTACTTTTGAGGAAAGAGTTCTTGGATATGCAGATATTGATACAGCAAATAGCCCTCAGCTAGAAAAAGGCTTTTTATCTATTTTAGAAAACCTTAAGGAAAAAGCAGAGCCACTATTTGTGAAGATTTCACCAACTATCGAATTTGATAAGCAAGTTTTCTACTTAAAAGAGGCAAAAGAAACTGATAGTCAAGCTACCATTGTATCTGAAGAGCATACTTCTTCTCCTTTTGGCCTGATTATCCACACCAATGCACCAGTACAAGTAGAAGAAAAAAACCTTAGACTTGCTTTTGCAAAACTTTGGGAAGTTAAAAAGGAAGAACCAGCCAAAACATCCTTCTGGAAGAAATGGTTTGGCTAGATCTTGCGCATATTTAATAAATGCCCTATATTGGCAGCCGTGTGCTCCAAATAGAGACTGGCATTTTTCAAACTATCTTCTAGAGGTTCACTTTTCTCCAAAATTGAAAAAGCCGCTTGGATATTTTCAAATGGTAGGGAAGGTAAATCCTCGGCAATACTACCACAAATAGCAATGACAGGAATTCCGACAGGGGTTCTTTTTGCAACACCTATCGGCGCTTTACCTGCTAAGCTTTGACAATCTAGTCTTCCTTCTCCAACAATAACCAAATCAGCATCTGCAACTTTCTTATCAAAGTCAATCAAGTCTAGGCAGGTGTCAATTCCAGATACGATACTTGCCTGAGCAAAGGCACACAAACTGCCAGCAATGCCTCCACCAGCTCCTGCTCCTTTAATTTCCAATGTTGCAGGTGAGATTTTTTCATAAAAATCTTGGATTGCCTGATCTACGACTGCAATCATAGTAGGTTGTAAGCCTTTTTGCTTGCCAAAAATGTAGGTCGCACCTTGAGGACCACATAAGGGACTCGCGACATCTGCTAAAATACGAACGTGAACATCTTCAGGAATTTTATAACAATTTTCTGTTGAAACAGAAGCTAAGTTTAGTAAGGATTGACCACAAGCGGGCAACTCATCTCCATCCCTATCATAAAATTGATAACCTAAACCAGTAGCAATTCCCAGTCCTCCATCATTACTGGCCGTGCCACCAACGCCGATATAGATATTTTTAATCCCTTGAGCAATGAGATGACGAATCAACTCTCCAATACCACAAGTTTGGATTTGCAGTGGATTTCGTTTCTCTAGCGGAATTTTTTCAAGGCCAACCAAGTCAGCTACTTCAAATAGTGCCAGTTCCCCTTTTTGAAAATAGCGCATGGCTTCTTTTTGTCCAAAAGGTCCTGTAACTTGGATCCATTTTTCTTCAAGGTCAATAGAATGTCGAATAGCATCTACAGTACCTTCTCCCCCATCACCAACAGGGCAGAGAAGACATTCTACATCTGCTATCGATTGTTGGAAGCCTCTTTTAAGAGCTTCAGCTACCTGTTGAGCTGTCAAGCTTTCCTTAAATGAATCTGGTGCAATTACAATCTTCATATTTTACCTCATTCTAACCAGTCAATCAAAGGAAGAACTTCTAAAAAATCTCTCTTGTCAACATGATCTTGTATTTCTTTTTTGAGCACTTCTTTGCCACAAAAAGCAATTCCCAGTCCTGCTGACTTCAACATCAATAAGTCATTAGCCCCATCACCGATTGCAACCGTTCTTTCTCTAGGAAGTTGCAGTTCCTTTCTCCATTGTTCTAGAGTCTCTTTTTTGACCTGGGGACTGATAATTTGTCCAACTAATTTTCCTGTTAAAAGACCGTCTTTGACTTCAACTTGATTGGCAGAGAAATAGGAAATTCCAAGAGATTTTGCTAATCTCTCAACTATTGGTGTAAATCCGCCAGACACCAGACCAACTAGGATGCCATTCTTTTGGAGAATTGAGATGAATTCTTGGGCATTTGGAGATAGATGAATAGACTTGAAGACTTTATCAAAGACCGAAATAGAAAGGCCTTCCAACAAGGACACTCTTTTTCTTAAACTGCTTTCAAAGTCTATCTCTCCTCGCATTGCCTGACTTGTAATCTGCGAAATTTCCTCCTCACAACCTGCCTCTCTACCCAACAAATCAATCACTTCTTCTAGGATTAAGGTTCCATCAACATCCATGACACACAAGCCTTTTACTTGAGACATCAGTTCTCCTCTCTAAACAGCCCAAAAATCGTATGAAGTCATCATACGATTTTATCTATTAGTTAACTAAACTATGGTACAAGTCAAGGTATGACTTGCAGGCTGTATCCCATGAGAAATCACACTCCATAGCTTGTTTTTGTAAATTTCTCCAAACATCAGGATGGTTTCTATACAAGTCCAAAGCTGTTTGGAAAGTCCAATTTAACCAATAAGGTGATAGGTTGTCAAAGCTAAAACCAGTACCGCTTCCTTCGATTGGATTGAAAGCGCGAACGGTATCTCGCAAGCCACCAACTTCATGAACCAATGGCAAGGTTCCATAACGCATAGCCATCATTTGAGACAAGCCACATGGTTCAAAACGACTCGGCATGAGGAAGAGGTCACAAGCAGCGTAGATTTCTTGAGCTAGTTTGACATCAAAAGTGATATTTGCTGATAGCTTGTCTGGGTAAATCTGAGCAAACCATGAGAAAGCTCCTTCAAAGGCTGGATCGCCAGTTCCCAAAAGAACAATCTGAACATCTTTTTGCAAGATATGGTGAAGACTTTCGACCACCACATCAAAACCTTTTTGACGTGTCAAACGAGAAACAATTCCCACCAGTGGAACGTCAGCTCTAACTGGCAAGCCAACTCTTTCTTGCAATTTTGCCTTGTTTTTGGCCTTCCCAGACAAATCTTCCTGATTGAAATGATAGTCTAAAAGAGCATCCGTCTGAGGATTATACAGGTCAGCATCAATCCCATTCACGATACCAGAAACTTTACCAGACTCCATTCGAAGAATCTGATCCAAGTTACATCCGAACTGACTGGTCATAATTTCATGGGCATAGCTAGGTGAAACGGTTGAAACACGATCCGCATAGAGAATACCTGCCTTCATCCAGTTCAGACAGTTGTTCCAGCGAAGGGTACCATCAGCATAACGCTCAAAGCCAACTCCAAACAAATCACCCAACATTCCTTCTGAGAATTGTCCTTGGAACTCCAAATTATGAATGGTTAAAACAGTTTTAATACCACGGTAAGCTTGAATCCAATTGTACTTTTCCTTTAACAAGAAAGGAATCATAGCTGTATGGTAGTCATGAACATGAAGAAGGTCAGGGATAAAGTCAATCCTTTCCATAGCCTCAATGGCAGCAAGTTGGAAGAAGGCAAAGCGTTCTCCGTCATCAAAATCACCGTAAACATGACCACGGAAGAAATAATATTGATTGTCAATAAAGTAGAAGGTTACACCATTTAATACTGTTTTCTTAATCCCACAGTACTGTCTGCGCCAACCAACACTCACCTCAAAATGAAGAACATCTTCAATCTGATTTCCAAATTTAGCCTCTACCATGTCATAGTAGGGTAAAATTACTGCAACTTCATGTCCCGCTTTTACTAGTGATTTAGGAAGAGCGCCAATGACGTCTCCCAAACCACCTGTTTTTGAAAAGGGTGCACCCTCTGCTGCTACAAATAAAATTTTCATGAATGAATATCCTCTGTTACTTTAGCACCTTTCTTAACGACAACTGGATGTTCTGCAGTGCCTCGAATCACAACACCATCCGCAACTTCAACACCCTTATCCAAGATAGCGTATTCTACCTGAGCTCCTTCTCCAATAACAACACGAGGGAAAAGTAAGCTATCTTTAACCAAGCTATCCTTATGTACATGAATATTACGTGATAGAACAGAATTAGCCACTTGACCTTCAATGATACTACCAGATGCAAACTGAGAATTGCTTACCTTGGATGTGTTAGCGTAGTAAGTTGGTTCTTCATTCTTAACCTTTGTATAAATTTTTTGGTTTGGAGTAAAGAGAGAGTAGAATTTTTGAGATTCAAGCATATCTTTATTAGCTTGGTAATAAGACTCTACAGAGTGAATATTTGCAAGGTAGCCTGTGTACTCGTAGGCAAAAGCCCCTTCTTTGGCAGCTAAATCCCGTAAAACATAGCGCAATTTCTCTGGATGTTCTTTCTTAGCTTCTTCTTCTAAGCGTTCAATCAACCAAGGTGTATCAACAACAAAGATATCTGTGGACATATTGTAAACTTCATCTGTTGACTTGCTATCAAAGAGTTTATGAGAACGGACATGGTCTGTTTCATCCACTTCTAAGATTGCATTTACTTCTGAAATATCTTTCTTAGGAAGTTTCTTATAAACAACTGTAATAGGCCCCTTCGTTGTGTTATGAAGGTGGAACACTTGGTTCAAATCAATATTAATCAAAACATCACAGTTGAGTGATACTGTTTGGTTTGACCCAGAGCGTTTTAAATAGGTGAGCAGCTGTTGGTAATATTCTTTTCCTACTGTACTACTCTCAACGCGTGTATTATAAATTCCTAGATAATAGTGACTAAGAAGAGTGGACAAGCCCCACTCACGCCCTGAACGGATATGGTCAAAAACAGAACTAATATTATCCTGCTGAAAAATACCAAAAACACTGCGAACACCAGCATTGGCAAGACTTGAGAGCGGGAAGTCAATCAAACGATATTTACCGCCAAATGGCAAACTAGCTACTGGACGGTGGTCTGTCAATGTTGACATATCATGAAAACCAACTGTGTTTCCTAAAATGGCAGAATATTTATCAATCTTCATCTGTTGCTACCCCCACTACTTCATTATATCCTACAACTTGTACTTCTTCTGTTCCATCAATTTCGACACCATCAGAAATAACTGCACCTTCACCAATAATGGCACGTTTGATTTTAGCTCCGTGTCCAATAATGGCTCCACTCATGATAACTGAATCTACTACTTCTGCTCCTTCGCGAACTTGCGCACCTGTTGAAAGGATAGAGTGTTTAACCGTTCCATCAACGAAACATCCGTCTACAACCAAGGAATCTTCCACATGAGCATTGGCCCCAAGGAAGTTTGGTGGTGAAATTAAGTTTCTTGAGTAAATCTTCCATTGACGGTTACGGCTATCCAAGGCATTCTCTGGAGAAATGTACTCCATGTTCGCTTCCCAAAGCGACTCAATAGTACCAACGTCTTTCCAATAACCATTAAATTCGTAGGCATAGACACTTTCACCTGACTCAAGGTAATTTGGAATGACATTTTTACCGAAGTCTGACATATCAACATTGCTCTTTTCAGCAGCGACTAACATATTGCGGAGACGTTGCCAATCAAAGATGTAAATCCCCATAGAGGCTTTGGTAGATTTAGGTTGGGCTGGTTTCTCTTCAAATTCAACAATGCGGTTATTGGCATCTGTATTCATGATACCAAAACGGCTAGCTTCTTTAAGAGGTACATCTAGAACAGCTACTGTCAAACTAGCATTATTATCCTTGTGAGATTGGAGCATAGCATCGTAGTCCATCTTATAAATATGGTCCCCAGAAAGAATCAAAACATACTCAGGATTGACACTATCGATATAGTCGATATTTTGGTAAATAGCGTGACTAGTCCCTTCGAACCAACGATTTCCTTCACTTGCAGAATAAGGTTGAAGAATAGAGACACCAGAATTGATACCGTCTAGTCCCCAGCTTGAACCATTCCCAATATGATTATTGAGAGCAAGAGGTTGGTACTGTGTAATGACTCCAACATTGTGAATCCCTGAGTTGGCACAGTTTGAAAGAGCAAAGTCAATGATACGGTAGCGCCCACCAAATTGCACAGCTGGTTTTGCGATACTTTGAGTGAGTTTACCGAGACGAGTTCCTTGCCCACCAGCAAGAATCAAAGCTAACATTTCATTCTTCATTTTCTACTCCTTTTTGGTTTTTACTTGTGACAATTTTAGTAGGTTTCAAGCGGCGCTTGATTTTCCATACACTAGCTCCCATAGCAGGTAGGGTAAAGGTCAAGGTCTGCTCATAATCCTTCCATAGTCCTTCTTGCGTTTGCACAGTTTGATTATGTTCTTTCCAAACGCCTCCCCACTCTTCTAACTCAGTATTCCAAACTTCTTCGTAAATTCCTGCAATAGGAAGTCCGATTGTAAAATCTTTTCGTTCAACAGGTGCCATATTAAAGACACAGACTAACATATCGCCCTTTTTACCCTTACGGATGAATGAAAGAACACTCTGGTCTCGATTATCCGCATCGATAATTTCAATACCATCATAGCTAGTATCGATTTCCCACAGACAGCGATGGTCTTTGTAGAATTGATTAAGCTGAGAAGTGAAATACTTCATCTTAGCATTCATAGGGTCTTCTAGATTAGACCATTCTAGTTGTTCTTCAGATTTCCATTCTAGGAATTGACCATATTCGCTACCCATGAAGAGCAATTTCTTACCAGGGTGACAAATTTGGTAAGTGTAGAGATTGCGCAAGCCTGCGAATTGATTATAACGATCTCCCCACATCTTGTGCATCATACTCTTCTTACCATGAACCACTTCATCGTGTGAGAATGGTAAGAGATAATTTTCCTTGAAGACATACATAAAGCTGAAAGTCACTAGGTTAAAGTCGTATTTACGATAAATCGGATCTTCTTCGTAGAATCGGAGGATATCATTCATCCAACCCATATTCCATTTGTAGTCAAAGCCAAGGCCATCTGAATCCTTGGTGTCAGTAATCTGAGTAGCTGATGAACTTTCCTCAGCTATCATCATAACATCTGGATGAGCTTGTTTAATGACATCATTCAAACGTTTTAAGAAATAATATCCCTCGTAGTTGAGATTGCCCCCATCTTTATTAGGCGTCCATGGTGCATCATCGTAGTCAAGATAGAGCATGTTGCTAACCGCATCTACCCGAATACCATCCAAATGGTAAAAGTCAATCCAGAATTTAATACTAGAAATCAAGAAGGATTGGACTTCATTCTTTCCAAGGTCAAAATTAAGTGCTCCCCAACCGTAGTTATGAGCCTTATTATGGTCTTGGTATTCAAAAGTCGGTGTTCCATCATAATAGGCCAAGGCATCATCATTGATAGTAAAGTGACCAGGTACCCAGTCTACAATAACCCCTATATTGTTTAGGTGACATTCCTCAACAAAATCTTGAAACTCTTCAGGACGACCATAAGCATGCTCTAAAGCAAAGTATCCCATAAGCTGATAACCCCAACTCAGACAGAGAGGGTGGGACATTAAAGGCATAAACTCAATATGAGTATAGTTCATCTCAACTAGGTAAGGAATGAGCTCATCTTTCAGTTGACCAAAACTATAGGGACTGCCATCAGGATTTCTCTTCCACGATCCAGCATGAACTTCGTAAATATTAACAGGACGCTCTTCAAAGCTCAAGCGTTTTCTACGGGCTAGCCAGAGTCCATCCTTCCATTTTTTCTCTGGAATCTCTGTTAAAATCGCTCCAGTACCAGGTCGTGCCTCATACCGTACAGCCAAAGGGTCAATCTTCATCAGCTGATGACCATTTGCACGTGTAATATTGTACTTATAAATTTGGCCTTCATGAGCAAGACTGGTAAAAACTTCCCAGACTCCAAATTCATTCCGTTCCATTGGGATTTGACTCTCTACCCAATTGGTGAAATCCCCTACCAAGTGAACTGCCTGAGCATTAGGTGCCCACACACGGAAAGTATAGCCAGACTCACCATCTTTTTCTTCCCTATGCGCTCCCAGATAATGCTGGAGGTGAAAATTCTCACCTGTCATAAAAGTTTCTAAAGCTTTTTTCTTATCCATATACCCTCCTATCTTTTGTAAGCGTTTTCTATAGTTTTATTATACTATCTTTTTAGATAAGATTCAAGTAAATTACTATATTTGCTAAAAATTCTTTTGAAAGTCTTCAACAAATTCACTGATGTGTTCACTTGTAAATCAAAAAATTTTCAGAAACGCTTTGAAAACGAATTGTTTTTTAATAATACTATCATAAAGTTCGTTATTTTACTAACAAAAAAATAATTTTAAGTAAAAAAATAAATCAGGAGATGAATTTCCTGATTTTATTGTTTTTAAGAGATAAACTACTGCAAATGAAATTAAATTGCAAATTTTTTCTACAAGACTTTAAAGACGCTGGCGCTAACACCACCAACCGTGTCTTTATCAGCTAAATGGCTATTGGTCACCAAGAGTTCCAGATTTCCTGCATTTTCAAACTTGAAGTCTTGTCCTTTAGCATTAAAGACAACCAATAGGTGTTCTGTCCCATGAATTTCATAGACAATCCAACCACTGTGTTCATTTGCTGAATGAACAAAGACATGATGGTAAATTTCTTCATAAGTAGGGTAAGAAAAGACACTGGTTTCTGTCTTCAATCGAATCATCTGACGGATAAAGTCAATACTATCTTGACGCTCATTGATCAAGTCCCAGTTTACTTGGTTCACACTGTCTGGAGCATTATAGCTATTCATAGCACGCTCTCTATCATCATGAGTCAACTCACCATTCTCACCTGTAGCAACTAGTTTGGTACGACCAAATTCTTGACCGATTTCCATAAAGGCCATCCCCTGCATGAGCAGATTCATTGCTGTGGCTGTCTCAACCTTACGCATGATTTGTTCAGAACTTTGGTCTGGATGAAGGGTTGCCAACAAATCGTGAAGATTGTAATTGTCATGGGCTTCTACATAATTAAGCACTTGATTTGGATGTGTATAGGTCCCTAATTCACGACTGCCAAGGATTGCTTTGGCTAGAATTGGTTCTGTTGCAGCACCACTGACAAAGCCTGACTTGATAGCACCGTAGACTTCTCCCCCTTTAACAGCATCGCGCTGATTGTCATTAAAGAAACCAATATTTGGCATCTGATAGGCATTGTCTTTCTTAGTCTTATCATAAGGGGCAAGACCTGTTCCCATATCCCATCCTTCTCCATAGAGGATAATGTTTGGATCGATTTCATCCAAGCTCTGGCGAATCATCTGCATGGTCTTAACATCATGAATCCCCATCAAGTCAAAACGGAAGCCGTCAATATTGTATTCTTGTACCCAGTATAGAAGAGAATCAATCATATACTTGCGGAACATTTCATGTTCGCTGGCTGTTTCATTTCCAACACCCGTTCCATTCTGGAAGGTACCGTCTAGATTCATACGATAATAGTAATCAGGGACTGTTGTTTGGAAAGGTGCATCAACTACTGAGAAGGTATGATTATAGACCACATCCATAATGACACCAATACCCGCATCATGATAAACTTGAACCATGGTCTTCAAATCACGAATGACCTGAGCTGGATCATCTGGATTAGTTGAAAGGCTCGTTTCTGGTGCGTTATAGTTTTGTGGGTCATAACCCCAGTTGTAGGTTACATTCCCATCCGCATCATATTCTTTATGACGGTCTGCAATTGGTTGCAACTGAACATAATTGTAGCCTATCTTCTTGATGTAATCAAAAGCAGTTGCTTGGCCATACTGGTTAACCGTCCCAGTCTGAGCCGCACCCAAGAAAGTTCCTCGAAGATGTTCATCCACACCTGAGGTTGGTGATTTGGTCAAATCACGAATGTGCATTTCACAGATAACTGCCTTACATGGATTTGTCAAACGCCAAGTAGCCTCAGAACCGTGCTTGACCTCGAAGTTTTCAACTTGCTTTTCTTCATGACTCAGAATAGCTGAACGTTTCCCATCAGGACTGGTCGCAATGGTGTAAGGATCGCGTGTCAGTGTTTGGTGATGAGGGAATTGGACTTGATACTGATAAGCCTTACCAGTCAAATCTTCCTCAACATCCAAACTCCAGACACCGATTGTATTGTCTTTATGATTATAGGAGTAGCTATTGCCTCTCTCCATATCAAAAATCTTCCAAACAGGTGCATCGTTAGCAGCCGATTCATAAACGACAACCTGCACTTCTGTCGCTGTTGGAGCCCAAAGGGCAAAGTGAGCCTGATTATCCTCTACACGGCACCCCAATTCTCCTTGGTAACCCCAATGATGATCAAAACTAGCACTGTTAATGGCCTTATCAAAGGCAAAAGGATTTTGATTTTTATAGAAAGGACTGGCAATAGCAGGATTTTCAGAATAATAAATTCTGTCATCTCCTTCCAAAATCCAGACCTCTGTTAAAAGAGGGTAGTGATTGAAACGGATAGCATATTCTTTACTGGTTTGGCCTGTATGAACCACAAAATTCAAGCTTTCTAAGGGATGAGCGCTTGGGTGTTCAAAGCTAAATAAAGCTCCAAAATAATCTTCTTTATAAGTCAGTAAATCAATTCGCTGGTCCTGACTTTTTACAAAAGAGCAAGTATCGTATTCTCCATTCTTACGATGGTAATGAATACGCATAGGGTAGTTATACATTTTTTATTTTTCCTTTTTTTAATTTGTTTCTGTTTCACTAATAAATTCTTGAGCGGATTTGTCCCGACCAACAAACATTGTCATACTGTCTAAACTCTGGTTTCAAACTTTCATTACAGACTTTCGAGCCAAGCTTCATCTCGAACTTCGATACCAAGTTCTTGTGCTTTTTGAAGTTTACTTCCAGCATCTGCACCTGCCACGACGAAGTCGGTCTTTTTAGAAACACTGCCTGTTACCTTGGCACCCAGACTTTCGAGTTTACTTTTAGCTTCTGAGCGCTTGAGTCGTTCCAATTTCCCAGTCAATACAACAGTCAAACCTGACAAGGCCGCATCTGCCACTACCGTCTGTCCCTTATAGTCCAGATTGACTCCTGCTTCTTTCAATTCTCTGAGCAGAATTTCAGAGCCTTCTGTCGCAAAATAAGTCTGAAGACTTTTGGCAATCACGCCACCTAGACTTTCAATACTAGCCACTTCATCTGGATCTGCCTGAGCCAGATTTTCAATTGAATGGAAATGTTGGAGTAAGAGCTGACTGGCCTTGCTTCCGACATGACGAATTCCCAAACCAAACAAGAGCTTTTCAGCAGAATTTTCCTTAGAAGCTTGGATGGCCTGATACAGTTTAGAAGCAGACTTTTCCTTAACACCTTCTAAAAGGAGGAAATCTTCTTCTTGTAATCGGTAAATATCCGCTACATCCTTGACTAAATTAGCAGCGAAAAGTTTCTCAACAATCGATGGACCAAGGCCTGTGATATTCATGGCATCTCGAGAAGCAAAGTGAATCAATCCTTCCATAATTTGGGCAGGGCAACGTGGATTGATACAACGCAGGGCCACTTCATCTTCAAAATGCAACAAGTCAGAGCTACAACTTGGACAGTTTGTAGGAATATCTAGTTTTTCTTCAGAAATCCGTTTGGACTCCACCACACGTAAAACGGCAGGGATGATGTCCCCAGCCTTATAAACAATAACCGTGTCGTCTTTGCGGATATCTTTTTCAGCAATATAATCCACATTGTGTAAGGTAGCACGGCTAACGGTTGTCCCAGCAAGCTGAACAGGTGTCAGATTTGCAGTTGGGGTTACAACACCTGTACGGCCAACTGTCCAGTCAACTGATAAGAGTTTGGCTTCTTTTTCTTCAGCAGGAAACTTGTAGGCTACTGCCCACTTTGGAGCCTTAACGGTAAAACCAAGTTCTTCTTGGCTTGCTAAGTCGTTGACCTTGATTACTACCCCATCAATATCATAAGGCAGATTGTCCCTTTCTTGCCCTACTTCTTGGATAAAATCCCAGATTTCATCTATGTTTTCAGCCAAGATTCGCTTAGGATTGACCACAAAACCTAGTTGTTCTAGGTGCTTCAAAACCTTTTCTTGGCTATCACGAGTTGAGGGGCTGGCTTCTTGATAGAGGAATGTTGCAAGATTGCGTTTAGCGACTACTGCTGTATCCAACTGTCGCAGAGTTCCTGCTGCCGCATTACGAGGATTGGCAAATTCAGGCTCTCCATTTTCTTGGCGGGCTTGGTTGACCTGGTCAAAAGAAGCGCGTGGCATATAACATTCCCCACGAACTGTGATATCTAGTTCTTCTGGCAAGGTCAAAGGAATGTCCTTGACACGCTTGAGATTTTCTGTGATATTTTCCCCAATAGAACCATCACCACGTGTTGCACCAGCAACCAAAATCCCCTTTTCATAAGTCAGTGAGATAGACAAGCCATCGATTTTCAGCTCACAAATATAGGTTGGATGGGCCACTTCCTTACGAACACGCGCGTCAAAAGCTTCAAGCTCCTCACGTGAAAAAGCATCCTGCAAACTATAAAGAGGATACTGATGACTGTATTTTTCAAAACCATCTAAAACCTTACCACCAACACGATGGGTTGGACTATCTGCTAACACTTGATCTGGATAGGCAGTTTCTAACTCGACCAACTCACGGTAAAGGCGGTCATACTCACTGTCAGAAACCGACGGATTATCGCTGGTATAGTACTCAGTCGCATAGCGATTGAGCAAGGCGACTAACTCATTCATTCTTTTATTCATAAAACCATTTTACCATAAACTAAGCCCTCCTCACAAACGAGAAGGGCGGAAAAAACACTTAGATTGGAATTATTTTTGAAGTCCAAGCAAACTTATGTCTCTTTTTCAAAATGAGTTCGAACATACACGAGGGATAGACAAGACAGGATGATAACCCCGCTTCCAATTATCAAGAAAGAAAAGAGATGTACACTTGGTAGCACTGTCATAAAACCTTTGGCAATAGGCATAAATAGAATGGCTAAGGTAAAAATTGTGCTTAATACTCTCCCCAAATATTCCCCCTCAACCTTGGTTTGCACCTGAGTAAAAAAGTGAATATTAAAAATTGTCATAAACAATTCACAAACTAAATTTCCAGAAAAGGAAAGCAAATTTGGAAGTGGTAATCCCATCATAAGAACTCCGACACCTGTCAAAGCCAGTAAAATCAAAAGATTATAAACATTAGCTTTAATTTTACTAGCTAGAAGAGCCCCAATGATGGAACCAATAGCCCCCATAGTCAAAATAGTGGCATAAGCTCCTTCTACTCCGTAAAGCCTATTTGAAAAGGGGAGGAGAAATTCAAAAGCGGCAAAAAAGAAATTAACACTGGAAGCTACTAACAAAAGGAAAAAGATTTCTTTCTGACGCCAAATATAGCCAAGTCCATCCTTCATATCAGCAAAAATGGCTTTCCAGCTGAAAATCTTTTTCTCTTGTTCCTGAGTCTCTTTTTTAGGGAGAAAAGCTACCAAGGTAAATGCGATGAAAAAACTAATGGCATCTAAAACAAGCGTCGTATGGAGACTGGCAAATTGTAAAACAAGGAAGGAAAGTACAGGAGAACTTACAGCTACAACCTGCAAGGCTAACTCTAAACGAGCATTGTAGGTCACAATCTCGTCTTTCTCAACAACCTCAGTTATAATGGCTTTATTGGCTGTACGAGAAAATGCAAATGCAACCGCCTGAACAATATTGGCAAAAATCAAAGCCCCAATCATCCAGCTGTCATTCCTTATAAAAGAAATAGTCAGACAAAGAATCCCACAAACAAGGTCTGTCGTCATTAAAATCTTACGACGAGAAAAACGGTCTGAAATGACTCCGCCAAAAGGATTTACGAGAATAGATGTAACGAGTTCAGAAATCTGATACATTCCTAAAACAGTCTGCCCGATAGTACCCATGGACGCCAACCAGACACTATTTCCATAATCATAGAGCATATTCCCTATCTTGTTAACAGCTCCACGACTAATCAACTGTACTGCATAGCGATTCATATAAAAACTCCTCTCAAATTTTGAAACTATTGTATCAAAACCGAAAGGAGCTTTTTATTTTTTCCCTTATTTGGGAAAATTAATTTTTGATAAATTTTTCGTAGTGTTCCTGATAGTAGGCTACTTGCTCTGGAAGACCTAGCACGTCAAAAATATGCATGGCCTCTTTCATTTGGCTACAACCTTCTTTACACTGTCCTTTTTGGTACAAGGAAAATCCTTTTAGATAATGGAAAATATTACGCTCATAAAGCTTAATACCTTTACCAATAATCTTCTCTGTATAAGCCTCGAAATAACTAGCATTATCAAAAGAAAGATGCTCTAAACAATGTTGATAACAATTGAGGGCCAAAATCAACACTAATCTCTTATGACGACCAATCTCTAGGTAAAATTCCTCCCTCTCCATAACTTCTCTACCAATCCGAGTGACATAGTCCACATCGTAGAAACTATAGAGGTTACCGAAAAGAATCAACTCATACATGGTCCATTCTTCTGTTTTGAAGAGATAATCTGCTACCTTATCCAAATCATCCTGCTTCATATCATAACTCGAATCTCTTTGACAAATCAGACCTTGTATCAAAATCCAGTTCAGCTCAAAATAAAGGGGATTCGTCGAACTCTTAGCCTTTTCAAGTTGTTCACTTTGCAGCTTTTGAAAACCTGCAATATCATTTGAATAGTAAAGAGGCACAATTTGTCCCATCATGGCAACATGTTCATGATTGTGAAAATTCCTTGCCTTATCCATGAAATTTTCGATTGTTACATGAATGTTATCCAAAATCTCAAAGAAACGTGAGACTGCTAGGTCAGAGTCCCCAAGCTCAAAGCGAGATAACTGAGAAGTTGAACAGGACTCGCCTGCCGCCTCCTTTAAAGAATAATTTCCACTTGTTCGAAATTCACGAAATACTTTTCCAAGATGTTCCATCTTTACACCTGCTCTGATAATTCTTCCCATTCAAGCATGGCTTCTTCCTGACGGTGGCTGATTTTGTCCAACTCAGCTTGCAATTCCATGAGTTTGTCGGCATCGTTTGTTTCCAACATTTGTTCAGCAATGGCTTGGCTTTGACTTTCTAACTCTTCGATCTCAGCTTCTAGATTTTCAATTTGCCGCATGAGTTTGCGAACTTCTTTTTGACTTTCTTTCTGGGCCTGATAGTCATTGACTGGACTTTCTTCTTTTGCTTGATTGCTAGTTGAAGTTTCCTCAGTCTGACTCATTTCTACTTCTGCTTTCTTTTCAACATAGTAGTCGTAGTCTCCAAGGAAGAGAGTCGAACCCTTCTCAGACAATTCCAAAACATGAGTTGCCACACGATTGATAAAGTAACGGTCGTGGCTGACGAATAGAAGAGTTCCATCAAAGTCAATCAAGGCATTTTCTAGCACTTCCTTGCTATCAATATCCAAGTGGTTGGTCGGCTCATCCAGAATCAAAAAGTTGTTGTTTTCCATAGACAATTTAGCTAAAAGCAAACGAGCTTTCTCGCCACCTGACAGCATGCCGACTGATTTTTTAACATCATCTCCTGAGAAAAGGAAGGCACCTAGACGGTTACGGATTTCTACCTCTGGAGTTAATTTAAAATCATTCCAGAGTTCATCCAGTACAGTATTACTTGGTGTCAGCTTGCTTTGGGTCTGGTCATAGTAACCAACCTCAACATTGGCCCCAAAGCGTTTTTCTCCCTTGATAAAAGGAATCTGGTCCACAATAGACTTGATAAAGGTTGACTTGCCAATACCATTGGGACCAACGATGGCGACAGCATTCATTTTACGAAGGTCTAGACTGATAGGTTCTGACAATATTTCTCCATCATAGCCAATAGCCGCATTTTCAACAGTCAGGACAACATTACCCGACGTTTTCTCAGACTGGAAAGTCATGTTGGCTGATTTCTTACCAGTTTCAGGCTTGTCCAAACGCTCCATTTTTTCCAATTGTTTACGACGGGATTGGGCACGTTTGGTCGTCGAAGCACGGACTAAATTGCGATTGACAAAGTCTTCCAGAGCTGCAATTTCCTTCTGTTGCTTTTCATAGTTTTTTGCCTCAGTAGCTAGTTTTTGCTCCTTCAACTCTACAAAACGAGAGTAATTGCCCACATAACGATCCAAGGAATGCTTGGTCAAATCTAGCGTAATTGTCGCAACCTTGTCCAAGAAATAACGGTCGTGGCTGACAATAATGAGGGCACCGCTATAGTTTACTAGGTAATTCTCTAGCCAGGCTATAGTTTCAATATCTAAGTGGTTGGTTGGCTCGTCTAAGACCAAGAGATTTGGTTTTTCAAGGAGCATTTTAGCAAGTGCCAAGCGAGTATTTTGACCACCCGAAAGCTCAGCAATTTTCATCTGCCACATAGATTCGTCAAACTTGAATCCATTTAAGATAGAGCGAATATCGGCTTCATAGGTAAATC
>CAUQZY010000003.1:0-63129 GCA_963522395.1 uncultured Streptococcus sp. | reverse complement strand
TAGTCAAGACAATTCCTGTTAAAGGAGTGATTTTTGAAAATTCTTTGGCCTGTACAAGAGCGTTTTGACCTGTTGATGCATCAAGAGCCAAGAAAGTTTCATGTGGCGCTTCTGGCACAACACGTTTGATGATACGACCAATCTTTTCCAACTCAGCCATAAGGTTATCCTTATTTTGCAGACGGCCAGCGGTATCAATCATAAGAATATCGATACCTTCAGACACGGCACGTTCCATACCATCAAAGACTACACTGGCTGGGTCAGCTTTTTCAGGTCCAGTCACAACTGGAACGTCCACACGACGGCCCCATTCAGCTAGCTGGGCTACCGCCCCTGCACGGAAGGTATCTGCCGCAACTAGCATAACCTTCTTACCTGCTTGTTTGTAGCGGTGGGCTAGTTTCCCGATAGAAGTTGTTTTCCCAACACCATTAACCCCAACAAAGAGCATGACTGTCAAGCCATCTTGGAAGTGGATTCTTTCATCGTAGTTGCCATCCTTTTCATAAAGCTCAACCAATTTCTCAATGATGACACGACGAAGTGCATCAGGTTTCTTGGCGTTTTCAAGCTTGACTTCGTAACGAAGCTCCTCTGTTAAGTTAGAAGCGACTTGGACACCAACGTCACTCATAATCAGCAGTTCTTCCAGTTCCTCGAAAAATTCTTCGTCAACAGAGCGGAAATTGGCAAAGAAGGCGTTCAAGCGGGCACCGAAGCCTGTACGAGTTTTCTTAAGACTGCGGTCATATTTTTCCTGAACAGTTTCTTCTACCTGAGGCCTTTCTGCTTCAAGCACTTCAGAATTATTTTCTTCTACAGTTTCTAGGAGCTCAGTATTCTCTTCCTCTGGGACTTCTTCTTGTTGAACTTCTACAACTGGCTCTGAATCATAATTTTCTTCTACAGTTTTTTGGATTTCCTCTTCTTGGAACACAGCTTCTTCAGAACTTTCAACCTCTGCTTCTTCCTGAGGAAGTTTCTCAACTTCTGTTAAGGCAGGCTCAACATCTTCAGACAAATCAAGATTTTCCAGAGCTTCTTTTACAACTTCTTCGATTTTAGGTTCTTCTTTTTTTCCGAATAGACGGTCAAATAATCCCATATCTTAGTTCTCCTTTAACACATATTCTTCGATAGCCCAGGCGACAGCCTCTTCATCATTGGTCATTGGAGTCACTACATTTGCAACTGCCTTAACTTCAGGAACAGCATTTTGCATGGCAACACCGAGTCCTGCCCACTCAATCATAGACAAATCATTGGCCTCATCTCCACAGGCCATGACTTGGCTTTGGTCGATTCCAAGATGGCTGATTAGTTTTGCCAAACCTGTTGCTTTATGAACATTCTTTGGTGACCACTCTAGCAACATTTCACGTGATTTAAAGATTTCATATTGGTCAAACAATTCTGGAGAAATCTTCTGAATGGCTGCATCCAAGGGTTCTTGAGCAAAGGCAGTCACGCATTTATTATAGGTCATTTGACTAGATAGGTCTTCAAAGGCCACTGGAACAAAGGTCAATGCTGGATTGAATTTGGCATAAAGACTTTCTTGGTCCGATTGGATTTGATAAACAGTTCCTTCTGAGATGGCATCAAGAGGCAGTGATAATTTCTCTGTTTCTTCATACAAGCGTGCCACATCATCATATGAAAAGACTGTCTTATCAAGGATTTCACCTGTATTTTTCTGAACTAATCCACCATTAAAAGTAATCGTATACTCATCTTCCTGACCGTCAGTCCCTAGCTCATGGAGAAAGAAATCCATAGCTTTTAAGGGACGACCAGTTGTCAATACGACCTTGATACCACGATCACGCGCAGCTTTCAAGGTTGCCTTGGTACGATCCGTCAGCCTTTTATCAGTAGTCAGCAAGGTCCCATCCAAGTCCAATGCAATCAATTTTATATCTGCCATTATAAGCCCTCCATATAAGCTATAACCGACTGGTCTTTATGGTGACCAATCACAGTCTCTGCTAATTCTAAAATTTCTGGTCGTGCATTTTCAGGAGCTACAGGATGTCCCACAACCTGCATCATATGCAAGTCATTTAGATTGTCTCCAAAAGCCATAACCTGATCCATTGTGATACCAAGTTTTTTAGCTAATTCAACAATGGCCACTCCCTTATCGACATAGTCCAGAACAATATCAATGGATTCAAAGCCAGTTGTCATGGCCTTAACACCAGGAACATTTTCATTAACCCAAGCTTCTCCAGCTTCTAGCGTTTCTTCTGTGAAGTTGGTCGTAAATTTGAAAATGTCATCTGTGATATCTTCCAAACTCGCTACCTTTTGGATATTTTCATTATAATGCTGGCTCTCTTTCAAATAGGTCGCATCAACCGTATCTAGCACATAAGAACCCTTCTTACCCGTCAAAAGCAATTTATTGATGTCTACATAAGGTGAAGTTTTCAGATTTTCAAAAGTTGTCAAATAAAACTCACAAGACATGGTCGATTCATACAAATCTTGACCTCGATATTCTACCAAACTGCCATTTTCCGCGATGAAAATAATGTCATCACGAACATCAGCAAATAATTTTTCTAAGGATAGAAATCCGCGCCCCGAAGCTACCGCAAAGTATATCCCTTTTTCCTTGTAGGAAACCAAGAGAGACTTGAGGCGGTCCATATCAAAGCGTCCATTCTCATCTAGGAAGGTTCCGTCCATATCCGTTGCTACTAGTTTAATTGTCATCCTTCAATACTTTCTAAATCTTTTAACTTAACTGAAACAATTTTTGAGACACCTGATTCTTGCATAGTCACTCCATAGATAGAATCGGCCGCTGCCATAGTTCCCTTACGGTGGGTTACGACGATAAACTGGCTATCCTTATCAAAGCGATTGAGGTAATCCCCGAAACGCTTAACATTAGCTTCGTCCAGCGCAGCCTCTACCTCATCTAAGATAACAAATGGAATGGTCTTGACACGGATAATGGAGAAGAGCAAGGCAAGAGCTGATAGAGCTTTTTCACCACCACTCATGAGGTTGAGAGACTGGATTTTCTTGCCTGGTGGTTGAACAGAAATCTCAACCCCAGCTGTCAGCAAGTCTCCCTCAGTCAAAATGAGGTCCGCCTGACCTCCACCAAACATCTGCTTGAAGGTCACTTTAAAGGACTCACGAATAGCTTCAAAGGTTGATTTAAATCGTTCCTTAACTTCATCATTCATTTCTGTAATGGTTTCAAGGAGCAAATTTTTCGCTGACAAAATATCATCTCGCTGGCTATTTAGGAAATCCAGACGGTTGTGGACTTCTTCGTACTGTTCAATAGCTTCCAAATTGACAGGCCCCAGTGAGCGTATAGCCTTCTCTAAATCCTTAACATTTTGCTCTGCCAGATTGAGATTTTCCAACTCATGTGCTTTTTCTAGAGCTTCAGTATAACTAATCTGGTACTGGTCTGTTAATTGACTTTGTAAATGGCGCAAATGCTCACTGACTTTTTCTTTCTTGGCTTCAGCACGCGTTTGCTTGCGAATCCACTCCTCATTCTGCTGGCGGGCCTGGTCCAAATGACTAGCAATATCATCCAGTTGACCTTCAATATCATCCAACTCAAACTGCTTGCGAATCAAACCTTGTTGGAGGTTCGTTTTCTGAGTTTTGGCTTCTTCAGCCTGTTGACTGAGCAATTCTGTATCAACCTTCTCCAGATTATCAACCTTCTCTTGAAGAAGGCGCTGGATTTCATCTTGTTCAAGATCGAGATTATCTAGTTCCTTACCTAGGCGTTCAATATCAGCCACTTCATAACGTTTTTGCCCTTGCAGTTCTGTCTTAAGCAAACGAGCTTGTGCTACTCGTTCCTGCAAGTTTTGATAACGTTCTTGAATGGCATTTTTGTTAGACTTAATCTCTTCAATCTCAGCTTCCAGATTTTGCTTCTCACTGGCGATTGTAGCAAGGCGCTCTTGGCATTTTTCCTTATCTGCTTGCCAATCTCCTTCAGAAAGACGATCTAATTCTTCTTCTTGAAGTTTCCAAAGCGTTTCTAACTCTTCCACTTGCTGACTGGTCTGCTGATAAGCGAGGGACAAGCCTTTCTCCTGAATACGTGCCTGCTCTCCTTGAGATTTGATACCTTCTAATCTTTCGGTCAATCTAGCCATCTCGTCTTGCAAGTTCTTCAAACTCGCTTCTTCTGAACGTAAGCTTACTTCTTCTTCAGCAATTTCTTTTTGTAATTGCTCCAGTTCTGGCTTGATGAAAATACTGTTATTCTGGCGGTTGGCTCCACCTGCGTAAGAACCACCTGTGCGTAATTCTGTCCCATCCAATGTCACCATACGAACCTGATAACGAACTTGTCGAGCAGCCGCACGCGCATGTTCTACTGTATCAAAAATCGCTGTCGTGGCTAGCAAGTTCTTGAAAATAGCTTCCAGTCTAGTATCGAATGTCACCAGCTCATCTGCCATACCCAGAAATCCTAGACTTGTAGCAATAGCATCTTGATTCTGACTAGAAATCATACGCGCCTTAATAGTGGTCAAAGGAAGGAAGGTTGCACGACCAGCTCTGTTTCGTTTGAGGAAATCAATCGCCTTGGTTGCCGCCTCTTCATCTTCCACGATGATATGCTGGCTGCTAGCTCCGAGCGCGATTTCCAGCGCAGTTTGATAATGCACATCAAAGGTCAGGTGCTCACTAACTGCTCCAATAATCCCACCAAGGCGGTCTTTTTCTTGGAGGACACTCTTGACACCTGCATAAAAGTTGCTATGATTTCTTAGGATGTTTTCCAAACTTTGGGCTCTAGCCTGCTTGTTTTTGAGACTATCCAGACGGTCAAAGAGTTTGCTTTGTTGAACTTGATAGGAAATTTTCTGCTCTTCTTGCTCCTTGGCACAGATTTGATAGTCGGCCAGTAATTTCTGAACCTGTTCCTTAGCAGTTTCAAGTTCTTCCTTTTGCTGACCAGCCTTCTCTGTAGCTGTAGCTAGTTGCTCTTTCAGCTTTTCTAATTGATCTGCTTGTTTTTGAGAAAGCTGACGACTATTTTCCAACTCATTCTCAATACGGGTCAGTTGGTTTGAGACATCCGCTTCTTCTTGTAAAAGAGCTACAAAGCGTTCACGCAAGAGCTCAATCATCTGATCGGGATCATCTGAAAAAGCCAGTAATTCAGCCTCTAATCGATTGAGTTTTTGATTATTTTGGACTAGATTTTCTTCTAAGAGGAGTAAAGAGCTTTCTTTATCAGATTTTTCTTGGCTGAGTAAATTTCTCTTATCCTCTAAAGCAGCCAAACGAGCTTGTGCTTCCTGTAGATTGAGGGCTACTTGCTCAGATTCTAGTTTCGATAGGGCTAATTTTCTCTCTAAATCACTAATCAGACTGGTCAAATCCATCAAACTGCCTTGGTCTTTGGCCATTTCAGCCTGTAAATCTTGGCGTTGCTTCTTGAGATTCTGATTTTCTTCTTCTAATTTTTCACGCTTTTGGTAATAGCTTGTCAAGAGTTCCTGAACCTGTGCCAACTCTTCTTCTGTTGACTCTAGTTCAGCCTTATTTTCCTTGATTTGGGCAACCAGCACATCTAAATAAATAGCCTTGCGTTGACCTTCCAAGTCTAGAAACTTACGAGCATTCTCAGCTTGCTTCTCAAGAGGCTTGATTTGATTATCCAACTCGTAGATAATGTCTTCAAGACGATCCAGATTATCCTGAGTTTGTTGCAGTTTACTCTCAGTTTCTTTTCTACGAGTCTTGTATTTCAAAACCCCTGCAGCTTCTTCAAAAATAGCTCTGCGTTCTTCAGGCTTGGAGTTGAAAATCTCCTCAACCTTCCCTTGGGAAATGATAGAGAAGGAATCTCGTCCCAAACCTGTATCCAAGAAAAGGTCATGAATATCACGCAGACGGACTTTCTTGCCGTCAATCTTGTATTCGCTATCTCCACTACGATAGATATGGCGTTCTACCCTGATTTCTTGGCCAGCTTCCTTGATAAATCCGTCATGATTATCCAAAGTCACAACTACAGAAGCATAATTGAGCGGTTTGCGACTTTCTGTTCCAGCAAAGATAACATCCGGCATCTTGCCACCACGGAGACTCTTGACACTAGACTCCCCCAAGGCCCAACGCAGACTTTCTGTAATATTCGACTTGCCAGATCCATTGGGTCCAACGACTGCCGTCACACCTTGATCAAAGACGACCTTGGTCTTATCAGCAAAAGACTTGAATCCCTGAATTTCGATTTCCTTTAAATACATGAATCCAGCCCTTTCTCAACGGCATTTTTGGCAGCTTCCTGCTCTGCTAATTTCTTAGAACGACCTTGACCTTGACCAATGCTCTTACCTTCAACAAGAACTTCTACATCAAAGACCTTATCGTGGGCAGGACCCGTTTCAGAAATCACCTGATAACGAATAGCCACATCCCCATTGACCTGAAGCAACTCTTGGAGATAGGTTTTGTAGTCTGTAATCATCTCAAACTCGCCTGCTTCAACCTTAGGAATCATGACTTGATAGATAAATTCCTTGACCTTGGCCACATCCTTGTCCAAAAGGAGGGCACCAAGAAAGGCTTCAAAGGCATCACCAAGGATGGTATCACGATTGCGCCCTCCAGATTTTTCTTCCCCCTTACCCAGCTTGATAAACTGATCAAACTGGCAATCACGCGCAAAACCAGCCAAACTCTCCTCACGGACAATCATGGCACGGAGTTTAGACAAGTCACCCTCAGGCTTTTTAGGATATTTTTTATACAGATATTCTGAAATCAATAACTGTAGAACAGCGTCTCCTAAAAATTCCAAGCGTTCATTGTGTGAAATTTTTAAGAGGCGGTGCTCATTGGCATAACTCGTATGAGTAAAGGCAGTCTCCAGTAACTTTTTGTCTGCAAATTCGATTGCAAAATGGTTCTTTAGTACAGTTTGTAATTCTTTCATACCAACCTCTTTCTAACTGATAACAGTCCTTTTTATTATATCAAAAAAAGCCCCCTGAGTCACTTTAAAACGGGACTGGAGGAGATTTGGGCATTCTATAGAATATGATTTTCAGTTTTAGGGAAAAATTTGGGGCAGAATAAAGAAAAAAGCCCTACTAAAGGCTTTCTTAGGATGTTTACATCCACCCTGAGGGAATCGAACCCCCATCTCAAGAACCGGAATCTTACGTGATATCCATTACACTAAGGGTGGAAACTTGTTTTATTATAACAGAAATTTGCTCTAATAACAAGTTTTTTTCTAGACGGATAGCCCGTCTTAGTGGGAAGCATCCCCATTCCAGATAGAGTTTTTCACGATAACATAATCAACGTGTTTAAGGTCAGCAACCTGACGTCCACCTGCATACGAAATAGCACTTTGAAGGTCTTGTTCCATCTCAGTTAAAGTGTCTTGCAGATGACCTTTGGCAGGAAGCAAGATGCGTTTACCTTCCACGTTTTTGTAGGCTCCCTTTTGATATTGTGAAGCTGAACCGTAGTATTCTTTGAATTGTTCACCATCAACTTCAATTGTTTTCCCTGGACTTTCGATGTGTCCTGCAAAGAGGGAACCAATCATGACCATGCTAGCACCGAAGCGGATAGACTTGGCAATATCACCGTGAGTACGAATTCCTCCATCAGCGATAATCGGTTTACGTGCAGCCTTGGCACACCAGCGTAGAGCAGCCAACTGCCAACCACCTGTACCAAAACCAGTCTTGACCTTGGTGATACAAACCTTACCAGGACCGATTCCGACCTTAGTAGCATCCGCACCAGCATTTTCCAATTCACGCACAGCTTCTGGTGTTCCCACATTTCCAGCAATGACAAAGGTATCTGGCAATTCTTTCTTGATGTGTTGAATCATAGAAATCACGCTATCCGCATGACCATGAGCAATATCAATCGTGATGTACTCAGGAGCATCAGCCTTGAGCTGGCTAACAAAATCATACTCATAATCCTTAACACCAACAGAGATGGAAGCAATAAGCCCTTGATCGTGCATACGCTTAATAAAAGGAATGCGTCCTGCCTCATCAAAACGGTGCATAATGTAGAAGTAACCACCTTTAGCCAGTTGCTCTGCTACATTTTCATCCAAAATCGTCTGCATATTAGCTGGCACAACAGGTAGTTTAAAGGTGTGATTTCCTAGAGTGACACTTGTGTCCGCTTCTGCACGGCTTTTAATGACACATTTATTTGGAATCAATTGAATATCTTCGTAATCAAAAATTGGAAATTCATTTAACATATCGATGTCTCGTTTCTTTTGTAATGACCTACCTATGCTCTCGCATCACTACGCCTTTTCCGACGTTTCCTTAATTTATTATAAACTAAAGTACAGTTTCTGTCAAATAATTTTATAAATTAAAATATATCGTTCGGATTTTATTGTATAAATGACAATAAAAAAAGGAGAGATTATTTTCTCTCCATTTCTCCTCTATCCTAATAATACTCTCCCTGACGGTAGTCCCATGAATTAAAGGTATCTGACAGATGCATCATAATCTTATCAATGTCAAGCCCTTTGCGGATTACAACTGGAGCTGGTGAAGTTGAGCGAGCTCCTCCTTGTTCTGGAATGAGTTTGCCGTCTTTATCGACCATAGAGACCATCACACCTTGCTCGTAGCGTGTTTCAATCGTTTTGTCAGGCTGGATTGATGCCACATAGTCGTCTGCCTCGATAACAAGGTCCACTGCTCCTTCGATACGTTCTCCGATACCTTCTACCTTACCACGGTTTCCTTTTCCAGATGGGTTTGCAGATGAGGCATAGACCATCTTGCCTTCTTCCCAAAGTTTGGCAGCCAATTGTTCACCAGCTTTCCCGAATTTGATAACGAAACAGCTAGTACCACGCACGTCAGTCATCAGTTCTTCACGGCCATCACCGTATGCTTTGAGTTTTTCAAAGGCTTCTGGTTTCCATGGAAGGATACAACCAAGAAGAATATCTTCATCCCAATGTTTTTGGTAGAAGGCTTCAATTTCTGGGTTGAGTTGTGCTAAAGCGCGAAGCTCATCCATGCTACCGCAGAGAACAACACCTGGTTTGTTACGATTACGCTCTTTGGCTTCAAACTTGCGTTCAAGTCCTGCCTTATCACTAGTCATGATGATGTAACCAACTTTAGTAGGGCAAACGATACATCCGCCCTCACCTTTTAAAATGTCATAGCCTTCTTGTGAAAGTGTTCCGTTCCATTGAATGTGTTTTGTCATAGTTCTATTTCCTTTTCTATTTTTCTTCTAATCCTGCCAGTAGGCTGGTCGTTGTTTTTCATAAGCAGCAATCAAGTCTTCATACTGCAAAGTAATACCGATATCATCCAAACCATTTAAGAGCTTGTGCTTCCACTCGCTATCGATTTCAAAAGTGAATTCTCCAATTGGTGAGATGATTTTTTGTTGTTCCAAGTCCACAGTTACCTGGTCAGTCGGTTGTAGCTGGGCTAGTTTCTCTCGAACCTCTCTGGGTTGTACAATGGGCAACATGCCATTATTAAGTTCATTATTGTAATGAATATCACCGAAAGATCCTGCAATCACGACCTTAAAACCATAGTCTGCTAAGGCCCAAGCTGCGTGTTCCCTCGAAGACCCTGCGCCGAAGTTATCCCCTGAGATGAGGATACTGGCTTTACGATATTCAGGCCGGTTAAAGACAAAGTCTGGATCCTCAGTATACTTGTCGTCCAGATAACGCCAAGCATACATGAGATACTTACCAAAGCCTTTTTTATCAATCAACTTGAGAAACTGCTTGGGTAGGATTTGATCGGTATCGATATTATCATTCATGAGAGGAACGGTCGTTCCCGTATAAACTGTAAATTTCTCCATATCCTCTCCTTACTGGGCCTCTGGCATTTGCCGAACATCTACGAAGCGCCCTGCAATAGCTGCCGCAGCTGCCATAGCTGGACTACAGAGATGAGTCTTAGCGCCAAAGCCCTGTCTGTCTTCAAAGTTACGATTGCTGGTTGAGGCGCAGTGGACACCATCAGGAACCTTGTCCGGATTCATTCCTAGGCACATAGAACAACCTGGGTCTCTCCACTCAAAGCCAGCATCTAAAAAGACCTTGTCCAAACCCAATTTCTCAGCAGCTCGTTTGACAGGACGAGAGCCCGGAACCACGATAGCCGTTAAGTTAGGAGCTATTTTCTTCCCTTTGACAAATCGCGCAGCCAATTGCAAGTCGCTGAGACGAGCATTGGTACATGAACCTATAAAGATATAACCTAGTTCAATATCCGCTGGCTTTTGACCAGGCTCCAAGTCCATGTAATTGTAGGCTCGCTCATCATTCATATCCTTAATTTCTGGGAAGCTACTGTCAAAGTCAACCCCCATAGCAGGATTGGTTCCCCAGGTCACCATAGGAGCCAAGTCTGAGACATCCATCTGGATAACCTTATCGTAAACGGCATCCTCATCACTTACAAGGGTTTTCCAATCCGCCACAGCCTCTTCAAAGTCCTCTGGAATACACTCGCGACCCTTGAGATAATCATAGGTGGTTTGATCCGGATTCATAATCCCCATCTTGGATCCAAACTCGATGGACATATTGCAGATGGTCATGCGTTCTTCCATACTCAGTTCATCAATCGCTTGCCCACGATATTCCACAACATAGCCAACACCACAGGCAACGCCGTACTTGGCAATCAGGGCGAGAATGTAATCCTTAGAATAAACTCCTTTTTGAGGAACACCAGTGAATTCCACCAGCATTTTCTTGGGTTTGACCTGCCAGAGGGTCTGTGTCGCAAAGACATGTTCGACCTCACTGGTTCCAATTCCAAAGGCGATTGCTCCAAAAGCTCCGTGAGTTGCCGTATGGCTGTCTCCACAGACGATGAATTTTCCTGGTTGGGTCCGTCCTGTCTCTGGCCCCACCATATGAACGATTCCTTGCTTTTCGGAACCGTGGGCCGCATGTTCAATCCCAAACTCCTCAACATTTTCAGCTAGCTTATCAATTTGAGCCTTGGAAATGACATCTCTAATATCGTAGATATTGACCGTCGGGACATTGTGGTCAAAAGTTCCAAATGTCAAGTCTGGTCGTCTCAATCTTCGTCCTGCGTCTCGCAGTCCTTGAAAAGCCTGAGGACTGGTCACTTCGTGGATATAGTGCTGGTCCACATACATGAGTTGAGGCTGCCCCTCTTCTCCCGTGATGACATGTCGGTCCCATAATTTATCAAAAATCGATTTTCCTGCCATCCATTACCTCCAAATAAAATATAAGGCTACTAGTGTGGTCACCATCCCAAGAAACCAAACCGTTTTAAAGTACCATTTTCTAGTCTTGTGATGAAAAATGATTCCTGCTAGCCAGGCACCAAAACCACCACAAGTAAAGGCTAAAATGAGTAAGATTTTCTCTGAGATGCGCCAAGCTCTTCTCCTTGCCTTAGATTTGTCAATGCCATAAATCAAGAAAACCATGACATTCCAAATCAAAAGGACTAGAGTAATTTTTTCGTCTAACTTCATAACCTTGCAATGATAGCTTCCGTCATTTCCTTGGTAGAAGCCTGTCCACCAATATCTCTTGTTAAAACACCAGCTGCTAAACTTGCCTCAACAGCACGCTCTATACGCTCTGCATCCTCATAACGACCAAAGCTATCTCTCAACATCATGGCCACTGATAAAATCATGGATATAGGATTGGCAATTCCTTGACCTGCAATATCAGGAGCTGAACCGTGAATAGGTTCATAGAGACTTGGACCCTTTTCAGAATGACTGGCTGATGGCATAACTCCAAGTGTGCCTGATAAAACGCTTGATTCATCAGATAAGATATCTCCGAAAAGATTCTCCGTCACGATGACATCGAACTTGGCAGGATTGGTAATCATGAGCATGGCAGCTGAGTCTACCAGCTGGTGTTCCAAGGTTACATCTGGAAAATCCTGAGCGACCTCCTCAGCTACTTTCCGCCAGAGTTTTGATGTTGCCAACACATTTTGCTTATCAATGCTAGTAACGATTTTTCTCCGATTTCTTGCAATCTCAAAGGCTTTACGAATAATTCGCTCCACTTCCTCATAGCTGTAGTCGTTGATATCACGCGCTTTTCGCTCTTCAAGGATATGATCTCCAAAGTAAATCCCACCTGTCAACTCACGCACCACAACAAAGTCTACCCCAGCAATTCGTTCTGGTTTGAGAGGTGATAAATGCTTGAGACTATCAAAGATTTTGACTGGGCGAATATTAGCATAGAGATTGAGTTCCTTACGGAGAGCCAACAGGCCTTGTTCAGGCCGAATCACTGCCCCATCATATTGAGGACTACCGATAGATGCTAGGAGAATAGCATCTGCTTCTCTACATGCCTTGAGGGTTTCATCAGGTAAGGGATGCCCCGCAGCATTAATACCTGCACCCCCAAAAGGGCATCTGTCAATCTCATAGTCAAAACCTGTTTTTTTAGCTAGGGCTTCCAGAACATCTAAACCAGCCTCCATGATTTCTGGGCCGATTCCATCCCCTGCTAGAGCTACTATTTTCTTTGTCATAGCATTCTCCTTTACACACTAGGCATGTCACGATAGGAAACACTGCGTCCCATCTCACCAGTATTCTCTTTTTGAACAAAGGTATTGGCATTGATGTAGGCAATTGCTGAAGCCTTCAATACATCGAAATCAAGCCCTGCTGCATTAAAGATGGTCTCTGTATCTCTGTTTTCAACAGTGACCAATACCCTAGCTTGGGCATCAATTCCATCTGTCACCGCATCAATGGTATAGGACACCAAGCGGACGGATTGGTTAAAGAACTTATCGATAGCGTTAAAGATAGCTTCAACCGAGCCTTGCCCAGTCGCATTAAATTCAACTTTCTCACCATCAAAATTAGCTAATCTAACTGTCGCTTCAATGTCATTTTCAGAATGAGTTTGCAGTTTTAAATCATCAAAGTGGAAGCCTTCTGGATTTTCAACCATGGTTCCAGCTACCAAAGCTCGAATATCTGCATCTGTGATTTCTTGTTTCTTGTCGGCCAGTGCCTTGAACTTAGCAAAGAGTGGCTTGATGTCCTCTTCTGTAAAGTCTAGGGCTAATTCTCTTAGTTTCTCGACAAAGGCATGGCGACCTGACAATTTTCCAAGAGGAAGACTATTACTCTTAACACCTACCAATTCAGGGGTGATGATTTCATAGGTGAGAGGATTTTTAAGTACTCCGTCTTGGTGAATACCAGATTCGTGAGAGAAGGCATTGCCACCAACGACGGCCTTGTTTTTAGGAACTGGAATACCAGAGAAGCGAGAAACCATTTCTGACGTATTGATGGTCTCATTTAGGACAATACTGGTCTCTGCTTGATAATAATCTTGGCGAATATTGAGGGCTACTGCAACTTCTTCCAAAGCAGCATTTCCAGCTCGCTCACCAATACCGTTGATAGTTCCTTCGACACGGCCCGCCCCATTCTTAACAGCAGCAAGGCTATTAGCTACTGCCATCCCAAGGTCATCGTGACAGTGAGGTGAATAGATAATCTGACGATCCGTCTTGACATTTGCAATCAAGTATTTGAAGATGGCACCGTACTCTTCCGGCGTGGTAAATCCTACCGTGTCAGGGATATTGATATAAGACGCACCTGCATCTACCGCTGTTTGAACAACTTGCAAGAGGAAATCCAACTCTGTTCTAGTCGCATCCTCAGGAGAAAATTCGACCACTTCAAACTTAGAACGGGCATAGGAAACATGCTCCTTAATAGCTTCCAAAATCTCTTCCTTGCTCTTATTGAGCTTATACTTGCGGTGAATCGGACTGGTAGCAATAAAGACATGAACCTGTGGATATTTGGCATCCTTGAGAGCTTCATAACAAGCATCAATATCAGACTTGACAGAACGTGCTAATCCAGTCACCGCTGTTTTCTTCAAGGACTTGGCAATCTCCTGAACTGCTGTGAATGAATCAGGACTCGCCGCCGGAAAACCAGCTTCGATTGCTGAAATGCCCCATTTCTCCAACTGCCTTGCGATGGCAATTTTTTCCTTGATTGAAAAATTAACACCAGGTGTCTGCTCTCCATCCCGAAGGCTGGTATCTAATAATTCAACTGTTCTCATATGATTTCCCCTTTTCCAAATTTGATTGTAAAAAAACATCTCGCTCGGAATTCCAAGCGAGATGTTGATTTACTCCCGCTTGGTAAGCCAAACAGGACTAATGCATTTTGCACTAGCCCGAGTACCTCAACAACAAAGCAAATTGATTAAACTTAGCTGTTTTCATGTTTGACTTTCTCCTTCGTTTGATATCTTGTTTAGTATTTTAGCATAGGCAAAAGTAGTTGTCAAGAAAAAATACAATATTTTCTGAAAATTTCTTCAGTAGAGAATATTTTGCCAATTGAGAGTATTTGAAAATTCAAGGAAATTTCCTTACTTTTTCAAAGTTAAGTTCCAACTTTTTTCTATCAATTTCAGTACTTCTTCATCTGATAAAGTATCATCAAGCGCCACACTAATCCAGTAACGTTTGTTCATATGAAAGGCTGGATAAATTCCCTTTTGTGAAAGCAAGTCCGCTACTTGGTCGTGTTTAAGATTGACTGCTTCCACTTGCCCTTCTCTGCCCTTTTCCAGCTTATCCCAAGAGATTTTCATCAAGACAGCATACCACTTTTGATTGCCTTCATGTCTTAAGACTGCCGTATCAGCTGATTTTTCCCACAAATACTCCAACTGATTACCATACTTTTCCTGAATCTGAGCCATGATACGCTTAGTCTGAGGACAGATAAAATCCTGTACCTCAAAACAATCCTTCCGAATCTGGTAAAGAATCTCCAAACAAGCCTCACGGACACTTCCGACAAAACTTCCCCTCATGCTTTCCATATGAACTTGAGGATAGAGGTCACCAGTCTCCTGGTCAAAGACTTGAAAGCTCACATTATCAGCAGTGATGTACACAGTCATGACAAAGTCATCCTGCAAAATCTGGTAACTATAGGTCCAGACTCCACTATTTTCTACAAAACCATAAGTGTGGGCTTTTTCTTGGTTAAATTGATAGGATTTAAAAATTTCAAACATAAGTGAAAACTGCTACCAAAAGCTAGCAGTTCCTTTCTATTTTTTAAAAGACAACCTTGGTTCCATGAAGTTGAGTGATACCCAGCTGGTCGATAAAGGTTTGACGGTTGTCAAGGTCAATCCCCCCACCTGGTAGAATTTCAATCTTACCTTTAGCATGTTCCAAAATTCTGTGATAGTGAGCAAAACGTTTTTCTAAGGAGTCACCAGACACACCAGCACGAGTCAGGATTCGAGTTACTCCAGCTTGGCTGAGCCAGTCAATAGCTTCCAGTTGATCTTCATCGCTCAATTCATCAAAGGCCATGTGGAAGACAATTTCCATTCCTGTTGATGCAGCTATCAACTTCTCAAGATTAGGCTTATCCAACTTCTTATCAGCAGTTAAAACCCCAAATACAACTCCTTGACTTCCAGCCTGAGCTGTCAATCGAATGTCTTCTAGCATAATAGCAATTTCTAGATCATTATAGACAAAGTCGCCACCACGTGGACGAATCATGGTCATGATGGTCGTATCGTAGTTAGCTGCCAATTCAACCGCTGCCTTGGTCACTCCATAGCTGGGAGTTGTCCCACCAACTGCTAGATTGTCACAAAGTTCGATTCGACGAGCTCCAGCCTGCATCGCTTTTTCAAGCAAGGTCACATTTTCAGCACAAAATTCGTAAATCATTTGATTCTCCTTGATTATTACTTTGAATTTATTATATCATATTATTGTGAATATGCTTTTATTTATATCAAGGAAAATAGTTACTATTTTTTATTCTTTGTCCGGAATGACCTTGAAGAGATAATAAGTGATAAAGATGGTCAAAGCTCCAAGACCGATTTTGACTGGTAAAAGAGGAGCAAAATAAATGGAAATTCCCATCAAGATGTAGATAGAAACGATGATTTTTTTCTTACGTTCACGCGCAATAGACTTAGTCTCGCGAAAATCAGCTACATATGCTTGATAGAGCTTGGTATGATAAAGCCAGTCTTCGAAACGCTTGGAACTTCTGGAGAAACAAGCAATAGACAGTAAAAGGAAAGGCGTTGTAGGCAACAAGGGTAAAACAACCCCAACAATAGCCAAGGCCAGTGATAAAAAACCAATAATCAGATAAACAATACGCATAACTACTCCTAATTAAAATAATCTTCTTCTAGTTTCGCATACAATGATGAATTTTGTCAAGTTTTAACCAAAAAGAGCCTGAAATTCACTTTCAGGACTCTCCTCTTATTTAATCTTTTCTTCCTCGTAGTCACCCTTGCTACAAACAACCTGCTTGCCACCACCACGGACTTTTTTCTCCATGAGGAAGTTGCCACATTTTGGACAGTCACGACCAACAGGCTTGTCCCAAGAGGTAAATTCACATTCTGGATAGCGATTGCAACCATAGAAGAGGCGGTTACGTTTTGTTTTACGCTCAATGATTTGTCCCTGATGACAACTTGGACACTCAACACCAATCTCTTTCACGATTGCTTGGGTATGACGGCAATCTGGGAAATTGCTACAAGCGTAGAACTTACCAAAACGACCAAGTTTAATGACCATTGGACTACCACACACTTCACAGTCAAATCCAGCTGGTTCATCCTTGATTTGGATTTTTTCCATTTCTTCTTCAGCCTTGGCGACTTCTTTAGAGAATGGTTTGTAAAAGGCATCAATGACACGTTGCCACTGCTCTTTTCCGACTTCGACATCATCCAGCTTGCCTTCCATTTCAGCTGTAAAGGTCACGTTTACGATATCTGGGAAATATTCAACGATGAGCTTGTTAACAATGTCTCCCAACTCTGTTGGTTCAAAACGTTTGGCTGCAAGGCGAACATAATAACGTTTCTGAATGGTTTCAATGGTTGGCGCGTAGGTTGACGGACGTCCAACCCCATTTTCCTCCAAGGTCTTGATTAGTGTCGCTTCAGAATAACGAGCAGGCGGTTGGGTGAAATGTTGCTCTGGTTTGCTATTGACCTGCTTGACCATATCTCCAACAGCCATATCTGGTAACATCTTATTCTTGTCAGAATCATTATAAATGGCAAGATAACCATCAAACTTAACCTGACTACCATTGGCAGCAAATTGAACCCCATTTTGAGACAATTTAACAGCCATGGTATCAAAGACAGCAGCTGTCATCTGGCTCGCCACAAAACGATTCCAGATAAGGGTATAAAGCTTGAGCTGATCCTTGTCCAGATACTTAGCGATGCTTTCGGGTGTATTAAATACACTAGACGGGCGAATAGCCTCATGGGCATCCTGAGCACCGGAAGCATTTTTGACCTTGCTACCATGCTTAGAGTACTTGCTACCAAAACGGTCCGTAATGAAGCTTGCTGCTTCGTTCTGTGCCACTGGACTGATACGAGTCGAATCGGTACGCATATAGGTGATCAAACCTTGCACCCCAGACCCAATATTAATCCCTTCATAGAGCTGTTGGGCAACCATCATAGTCTTTCGAGTACGGAAATTGATTTTATTAGCCGCATCCATCTGCATAGATGAAGTGGTATAAGGTAAAGGAGCATTGCGTTTGCGCTCTTTCTTATCCACCTGATCCACTGAAAAATCTTTGCTAGTCAGACGAGACAGAACTTCCTTAACATCATCGTTGCTAGTCAGTTTTAACTTTTTGCCATCTACTCCATAGAAAGCAGCCTGGAATTGCTTGGTTCCCTTTTTAAAGACAGCATCAATTGTCCAGTATTCTTCTGGTTGGAAAGCATTGATTTCATTCTCACGGTCAATGATGAGTTTAAGGGCAATGGACTGTACGCGACCTGCTGACAAGCCCTTCTTAACCTTCTTCCACAAAATAGGCGAAATCGAATACCCTACCAAGCGGTCTAAGACCCGACGAGCCTGTTGGGCATCAACCAAGTCCATATCAATCTTGCGTGGTTCTTTAAATGCATTTTTGACTGCATCCTTGGTAATTTCATTGAAGACCACACGGTTGGCATCATTTTCATCCAAGTTGAGAATATGAGCCAAATGCCAAGAAATCGCTTCTCCTTCACGGTCCGGGTCACTCGCCAGAAAGACTTTATTAGCTTTTTTAGCTTCTTTTTTCAAGTCATTGATAAGAGGACCTTTTCCTCGGATATTGATATATTGCGGTTCATAATTATTTTCAATATCGACGGACATACTGGATTTCTTCAAATCACGGATATGCCCGACACTGGCTAAAACCTTGTAGTTTCTGCCAAGATATTTCTCAATCGTTTTCGCCTTAGCAGGCGACTCCACGATGACTAGATTTTTTTTAACTGTTGATTTTTTCTTTTTTGTTGCCGTAGCCACAGTATCACACCTTTTCAAAGTAATAAACTTTATAAAGTGTAAACCATTTTTTGAACCCTGTCAAGACTTAGCTACTATAATAGAAGAAAAGTTTGTCTAGTAAGCGGACTTTCTTCTTATACTCAATGAAAATCAAAGAGCAAACTAGGAAGCTAGCCGCAGGCTGCTCAAAACACTGTTTTGAGGTTGCAGATGGAAGCTGACGTGGTTTGAAGAGATTTTCGAAGAGTATTAAAATTCAAATTCTGCAAGAACATCCTGCCCGCTGGTGACCAATTTTGCCCCTTCTTGAATCAAATGATGGCAACCGTCTGATAGTCCATCTAAAATACTACCAGGAATAGCAAAGACATCTCGCCCTTCTTCCATTGCTCTCTCACAAGTAATGAGGCTACCTGAACGCATCTTAGCCTCTGCTACAATCACACCTCGACAAAGTCCAGCAATGATTCGATTACGAGCAGGAAAATGAAATTTCAGAGGTTGTTCGCCAGGTCCATACTCGCTGAGAATCAGATGGTCATTGCCGATGTAGTCTTGCAAGCGTTTATTAGCTTTAGGATAAAACACATCCAGTCCTGTTCCAATCACTGCAATGGTTTTTCCGCCATTCTGAAGAGATGCCATATGAGCTGCTGTGTCAATGCCCTTAGCTAAGCCACTGACAATAACCAGTTCATTTTCCAATCCTTGAATAACTTTTTCAACTGACTTAGCTCCCTGTTTGCTACAAGCACGACTGCCTACGACCGCTACTTTAGGAAATTTCAAGAGGTCAAGATTTCCCTTGTAAAATAAAAGTACAGGCGCATCATATATTTCACTCAAATCCCAAGGGTAACAGTCGTCTAAAATAGAGAAAGATGGAAATTTTTGAAACTCCTTCTCCAAATGCGCATCGTCTATCTGAAAATAACGTTCCATAAAAACAGCTGGATTTCTGCAACCTGATATATCTGCAATATCACCTAACAACAGTTCTTGATCAACATTTTCACCGTATTCTAGGACTTTCAAAATCTGTTGATTGGTCAAACCTGATTTTTTTAACTTATAGATTTCATAGTTTGTGATTTTCATAAATAACTCCATTTCTTTTTCTACTCATCTATTTATTCGTAAAAAATCAAAAAAACATCCGACTATTTTAGCCAGATGTTGGAATCTTTAATTTTCGTTTTTAAGAATTTCTTCTAATTTATGATAATCTTGGACACTATCGATCTCATAGATGCTATTGCCTTCTAATTCTTCAACATAGACATCCAGCTCTTTGATATTATCCTTAACCATATTGTCCCAGTAGAGATCAACAAATTCACCACTTGCATAAGCCTTATCGATAAAGCTGACAATCTTTTCTGCAGTTGGAGCATCCCAGAAGGATACACCACTAAGGATGCGACCAGCCTTACTATCAACAGTAATGTCTTGAACCTTATAGTCATCTCCATAGACCAAGAACCATTCGTTGGTACAATCTTCACGATAGACACTAAAATAAGTCGAACGAGTCAAATCATTGCGGAACATATTTTTAAAGAGATAATTATCGGCATCAATAACATAGCTATTGGCCAATTCTTCTTTTACAAGATAGAGAGAGTAAAAGTTATTGTAGTCAGCGTATTTATCATTGAAAACGAGGCGAACACCATATTTTTCTTTCAAGTAATCGAATTGTTCTTTAAGGTAACCAACGATGATGATGATGTCATGGATCCCTTTTTCTTTGAGAAACTCAATTTGGTATTCAATCAAAGGTTTTTGATTAACCTGAACCAAGGCTTTAGGGGTATTTTCAGTCATAGGACGCAAGCGAGTTCCCAATCCCGCTGCTAAGATGATGGCTTTCACACGAATCTCCTTTATTCTTTAATAATAATATAAACTCCAGCAATGACGACAAGTGACGTAATAATTGTCAGCATATCTAGCGGTGCACCCAAGAAAACAACTGCAAACAAGACTGTCCAAACTACATAACTCACGTTCAAACCTGTAGCCTTGGCTGGTTGCAAGCGATTGATAGCGATATAATAAGCCAAGTAGGAAATCATATCAAAGGCTGCAAAGACAATCATAAGACCTAGCAATTGTCCATTGGCCACTTCTGCAAATGACTGATGAGAGAAGAGCACAATCACAAGATAGGACAAGAATGAAGTCACTTGACGGATTAAGAGGGCTTCGATTTCACTCAATTCACTTTCCATGGCAAAGGAGCTAAGAACACTCTCACTTCCCCATGCAATAGCACAAACTAAAGCACAGAGAATCCCAATGTAGAAAGAATTAACCTGTTCCACCTTATAGGTCTGAGCAATAATCCCTCCAATAATCAAGACAATACCAAACACAGTATTTTTTGAAATCTTGTGCTTCAAAAAGAAGAAAGCCAATAAAACTGAAATCGCAGGGTAAATAGCCGATACCGATGAAGCTAAGGAACTTCCGATATACTTAACCGCATAAAGATTGGCCTGCATACCGATAGGACCTGCTAGCAAGGCTCCGATGATAACACTAACATTGCGAATATTTAAGAAAATTGAGAGGCGAACTTTTCCTTCTTTTACCAAGAGAAAAGCTAGTAAGATAAAGATACTCAAGAAATCGTGAGCAGCGGCCACCACAAAGGGCGACAAATCTGTAAAAATCGAAAAGATATAAGCACTAATTGTTAGACCTAAACCCCAGAAAATACCTGAGAGTAGACCAAAAGAAACTCCATTTTTATTTTTCATCTGAACCTCCATAATATGCCAAACCTTTAACAGCTCTTTGGTAACGACTCACACCATAGTCACCAAAATCTGCACCTTGCTCTTCTTTATAGACTGTCCATAGACTCCAAATAGCATCTTGCAAAATTTTATAAATGGCAATCTTTTCACGAGAGACAGGTGTTTGCTCACTCTCATAGTGAGATAAGAAAGCTTCTTCCTCTTGGGGAGTGAATTCAGATTCTAAAAAGAGGGCAGCCAAATCCCACATTGGATCGTTCATTGATGAATATTCCCAGTCAATCAGATAAAGTCGTCCTTGAGGTGATTCGATAAAGTTTTCAGGCACCAAATCGATATGACAAGATTTTCTGTCAACACCTAAGTCAGCCAGTCTTTTCTCTAAGGAGAAGACTTCTTCTCGAACTGCTTCATAGTTAGCATAAGGGATTTTTTCCTCAATCAAGGATTCGTATTTTTTGATTTCTTCAAAAGGAGCAAATTCTCCTCTTAATTCCTTGCCAGAAGCATGAATGGTTTGTAAAATTGGAGCAATTTTATCAAACTTGGTCTTGATTGACGTTGAATCCAGCGTAATCGCAGATTCGATATACTCATTTACTTTGATACCAGCTTCAATATCAAAAAGATAATTTTTTACATCTAAGTCTAAATCCTTTAGTAGTTCAAGATTGTACTTTTCATCTTGACGATTGATCAGTTTTTCTGTCCCTTTACCAAAGAATTTAACAATGTATTGCTTATTTGTTGTTTTGACCAAATAGTTTTGATTGGTCATTCCCCCCAGTTGTTCAACACTGAGGACTTCCTCTTCTTGACTAAGTAGGGAAGAAATTTTTTCTTTAATGATTTTCTCCACAATTAACCTCCAATACTTATACTTCCCACTTAAACACGGTTTTAAAGGCTGTGTTTAAATCGGTCGCAAAGACACGGTGAATATCTTTAATTTCTCTTACAGGTTCTTCTAGATAAAGGATATTTTTAAGACGATTGGCGAATTTCTTGACTTCCATCATTTGGATTGCATTTTCAAAATCGATGCGACCAGAACGAGAGGAACCAACCAAGAGCAAGCCTTTTTCTAAGGCATCGCGTGTATTGAGATTGACTTTATACTCACTAACTCCCATCATGAGAATCGTTCCCTGAGGACGAATGTAGCGAATCAAATCATTAATAGCTGGTCCAGTACCATCACCACCACAACACTCAAAAGCATGGTCAAAGGCCAAATCTTCAGGAATATTATCAGTAATATAACATTCTTTAGCAAAAGAGAAGAGTTCCAATTTTTCCCAGTGACGACCAATAACCACAATCTCTGCTTCTGGTAAAGTATAATTGATAATATTGGCAACTACAAAAGCTAAACTTCCATCTCCGATAACGGCGATTCGGTCACGCTTGCTATGAGCAAGGGTCAATAAGCGATTCATGGCATGCATGCCAACACTAACAAACTCAGTAATAGCTGCAACCGTGTCTTCAATAGCATCATAAGCCACCACACGGTCTTTAGGGAGAGAAACAAACTCTCTCATAAAGCCATCAAATCCACTAGACAAGAAATGTGTCCCTGTCATGTAGTTCTCATAGAATTCTTCATCGCTCTGCATAGGAGGCTGATTGGGAATCATGACGACTTTTTGCCCAACCTCATAGGTTCCCGTCGGGTCAGAAATAACGGTTCCGCATGACTCGTGAATCATTGCCATTGGAAGTTTTTTATTCAAAATCTTGGGATCACGTTTTCCCTGGTAGTAACGCTGATCCGCATGACAGACAGCCATGTAGTTGGGACGGATAAGGATATGATTTTCTTGGTCAATAGCCTCTTCCTGGTATTTGACGTTGATAAACTTAGGTTTAGTCAGTTGATAAATTTGATTAATCATATCACTAGTCTTTCTCAATCATACTTTTTGCAATCTTCAAATCTGTTACGGTTGTAATCTTCAGATTTGAGTATTCACCCTTGGCCAAGGCCACATCTTTTCCTTTGATCACAAAGATTTTACATGCATCTGTCAAGATTTCCTTCTCTTCGGCAGAGAGAGAACCGTAAAGGTCCATGAAGTCCTTGCAACGGAATGTTTGAGGTGTTTGTCCTTGATAGAGGTGAGCACGATTTGGAATATCTGTAATAAATTGACCGTTAGTACTTTCAACGATAGTATCAACAGCTTCTACCACTGTGTCCACTGCGTCATGATTTTGAGCAAGTTGGATATTGTCCTGAATCATGCGAAGCGTAATAAATGGACGAACAGAATCGTGGGTAACAACGATGTCCTCTGGAGTAAGCGGACGATAAGCATCGATAGCTTCAATGATTTTCTCAATACTCGTATTACGGTCAGCACCACCTTTTGTAATAATGATACGTTCCTTATGAAGGGGCAGATATTTATCTACAAGATCCTCTGCATGGGAAACCCAGTCTCCATGAACACCAACTACAATTTTTTCAATACTTGGTTCCAATACAAATTTTTCAATTGTATGAATCAAAATAGGTCGATCACCTAGTTCTAAAAATTGTTTTGGCAAGTTACTGATTCCCATACGTGTGCCAGTTCCACCAGCAAGAATTCCTGCATAAATCATCTATTTTCTCCTTTGTCTTACTAAAAAAACTTATTCTCTCTATTATACCACAATCTAGTCCTATCATAAAAGAAATACTAGTCATCCCGTTCTAGAATAGGAGGATTAAGCAGTTCTATTATTCATAAAAACTAGTCCATTTCTAGTAATGACTAGGAATTCTGTAGTCATTACCAATAAATGGCTGTGAAATTTTAGAGTTCTCCAGAATAATATAATTTCCTTAAAAAAATCTTAAAATTAAGATTTGAAATTTCAAAGTAATTGCTTGACTTACTACCCTTCATTTCTTATTAGCTGGCTTTATGATATAAATACGAATGGGCTCGGGACAAGTATTTAAAATAAAAAATAACTAACTGCTACAAGAGCTCCAGGCCCCAAAAATGCTTTTAGTTTTTTCCAAAATGATTGTTATTCGGAGTTTCAATAGATTGGTTGATCTCAGAAAGAGAGACCTTTTTGTAAGAAGACATCGGAATATTCACTTTCTAATCTTGTCTTTACATATTTACTTAATGGAGTTTTTGAGAAAACGATGAAAATAGTTTCCTATTTCCAATTTATTCTTGTTAAATCACATTTTAGAATGATTCTTAACGAAACCATGATAGTTGAATAAGCAACACCAGTATTCCAAAAGCCAGCGTCAGAAAACGCTGGCTTTAAAAATGTGAAAATTTTTTCTCAACTAGATTGCTTCTGTGACAAAACTACGGCTTTCCAATACTTTGAGCATGGCGTTAGCTGTATCTAGAGCTGTGAAGAGGGGCACTCCATGTTCAATAGCTGAACGGCGAATCTGCTCACCATCTTCGTCTGCAGTTCGTTTGGTTCCTACTGTGTTAATGATAGCTTGGATTCTTCCTTTACGAACAAAGCTTGGAATATCCTTATCGTCATCACCAATCTTACCAACAGGTTGGGCTTGCAATCCATGACTGGCAAAGAAGGCTGCTGTCCCTTCTGTCGCGAGGATTCCATAGCCAATATTTTGGAAACGACGAGCCAAGTCCAAGGCTTCTTCTTTGGCATCATCAGCGATGGTAAATACAACGTTACCAAAAGTTGGCAAGTGTAAGTAAGAAGCTTCAAAGGCTTTATAGAGAGCTTTTTCCAAAGTCGTATCAGAACCCATAACTTCCCCTGTTGACTTCATTTCAGGACCAAGTAAGCTGTCTACCTTAGCTAGTTTGGTAAAGGAGAAGACAGGTGCCTTGATATGAACGCGAGTGCTTTCAGGGTAAAGTCCATCTTGGTAGCCAAGTTCTTCAAGTTTTTGACCAAGAATGAGCTTGGTCGCTACTTGAGCCATAGGGATATTGGTCACCTTAGAAAGGAATGGAACCGTACGGCTGGCACGTGGATTGACCTCAATAACGTAGACTTTTTCATCCTTGATAACAAACTGGATGTTCATCATTCCAAGGCAGTTAAGACCGATTGCTAGGCGTTTAGTATAGTCTGCGATTGTTTCTTGCACCTTTTGCGACAAGGTTTGTGGTGGGTAAACGGCCATTGAGTCACCTGAGTGGACACCAGCTCGTTCGATGTGCTCCATGATACCAGGGATGAGGACATTTTCTCCGTCTGAGATGGCATCAACTTCACACTCTTGTCCAACGATGTAAGAGTCAACAAGAACTGGGTGATCAGGACTAGCCTTAACTGCTGTACGCATGTAAGAACGAAGGTCTTCCTCATTTTCTACGATTTCCATAGCGCGTCCACCTAAGACATAAGATGGGCGAACGAGAACTGGGAAGCCAATCTTGCGAGCTGCAAGCACTGCTTCTTCTTCATTGGTAGCCGTTTGTCCTGGTGGCTGTGGAATATCCAAATCTTTTAGAGCTTGCTCAAAGAGGTCGCGGTCTTCGGCACGGTCTAGGTCAGCAACCTGTGTACCAAGGATGGTCACACCTGCTTTTGCCAATGGCTCCGCAAGGTTGATAGCTGTTTGACCACCAAACTGAACTATAACCCCTTTTGGTTGCTCCAAGTCGATGACATTCATGACATCTTCGAATGTTAATGGCTCAAAGTAAAGCTTGTCTGACACAGAGAAGTCTGTTGAAACGGTCTCTGGGTTTGAGTTCATGATGATGGCTTCATAGCCAGCCGCCTGAATAGCCTTAACTGAATGAACAGTTGCGTAGTCAAACTCGACCCCTTGACCGATACGGATTGGACCAGAACCTAGGACAAGGACGGATTCCTTATCAGACTTGATAGACTCATTTTCCCAACCATAGGTTGAATAGAAGTATGGTGTTTCAGAGTCAAACTCTGCCGCACAAGTATCTACCATCTTATAAACTGGAACAATCTTGTTTTCCAAACGAAGTTGGCGAACGTGATCAGCGGTCGTTGCCCATAGTTCAGCAATCTTACGATCTGAGAAACCATTGAGTTTGGCTGTTTTCAAGACTTCTAGATCTTGTGGATGAGCGCCCAATTCTTGCTCGATTTCAAAGATGTGCAAGAGTTTATCCAGATAGAAGATATCAATCTTAGTCAATTCAGCAATCTCTTCAGGTGTATAACCACGACGAATAGCTTCTGATACATAGAACAGACGATCGTCTTGGGCTTTGACTACTTTTTCAATCAAGTCATCATCTGAAACACTGGCAAGTTCTGGAATCTCGTTATGATGAACACCAATTTCAAGGGAACGACAAGCTTTAAGAAGTGACTCCTCGATGTTACGACCAATAGCCATAACTTCTCCAGTCGCCTTCATCTGGGTACCAAGACGGCGTTCACCCTTTTCAAACTTATCAAATGGGAAACGTGGAATCTTGGCAACCACGTAGTCGAGAGCTGGCTCAAACATGGCATAGGTTGAACCCGTAACTGGGTTGATCACCTCATCCAAGGTCAAGCCAACTGCAATCTTGGCAGCCAATTTAGCAATCGGATATCCTGTCGCTTTAGATGCCAGGGCTGACGAACGCGATACACGAGGGTTTACTTCGATAACATAATACTTGAAGCTGTGGGGATCAAGGGCAAGCTGAACATTACATCCACCTTCAATCTTGAGGGCACGAATGATGCTCAAGCTTGCGTCACGTAGCATTTGGTTTTCATAGTCTGACATGGTTTGGGCAGGGGCAAATACAATGGAATCCCCTGTGTGAATCCCAACTGGGTCAAAGTTTTCCATGTTACAAACAACCAAAGCATTGTCAGCTGAGTCACGCATCACTTCGTATTCGATTTCCTTGAAACCTGCGATTGAACGCTCAATCAAACATTGGGTGACAGGTGACAATTTCAAACCATTTTCAGCGATTTCACGCAATTCTTCCTCGTTGGCACACATACCACCACCAGTACCACCTAGAGTAAAGGCTGGACGAACGATGACTGGGTAGCCAATTGTCGCTGCAAAGGCAACTGCTTCTTCGACTGTGTTGACAATTTCAGATTCTGGAATGGGTTGTTCCAATTCTTCCATCAATTGTTTAAAGAGATCACGGTCCTCGGCTTGGTCAATGGCAGATAATTTAGTACCCAGAAGTTCAACACCAAGCTCATCTAGGATACCATTTTTAGACAACTCCATGGCCATATTGAGCCCTGTCTGACCACCGAGTGTTGGCAGCAAGGCATCTGGACGTTCCTTACGAAGAATACGCGTCACAAACTCAAGTGTAATCGGTTCAATATAAACCTTATCAGCAATTTCCTTATCCGTCATGATGGTTGCAGGGTTTGAGTTAACCAAGACAACCTCATAACCTTCCTCTTTCAACGACAAGCAAGCCTGGGTCCCAGCGTAGTCAAACTCAGCAGCTTGACCAATAATAATCGGACCAGAACCAATCACCATAATTTTTTGAATATCAGTACGTTTAGGCATATATAAGATATTAAGGGCGTCAAGCGGACAAAGCTAAAATAGGAGTTATGACGAAGAACGGTCAGTTCTAGGAATAACTATCTTTTTAGCACCGTCCGTAGCCCGTATTCAGTTCAGCAAATACGGAGCACCCTTCTCCTTTCTATTCGTCGCCTCACAGAGCGACATTAAATAAATTCTCCGACGATTTTTTAGCGAAACGATACTTTTCGGTAAAAAATCTAGTGCAGGGAGTTTTTAGTTCGCCTGATAGCGACTAAAAGAAACGACCTGCCTTTCTATTTGGCAACTCTCAGGTTGCCATTAAATAAATTCTCCGACGAGCTTTTACTCGTTCTTAGTTTGATTGTTTAAAAGCTTCCATCATCTCGATAAACTCGTCAAATAGGTAGCTTGCGTCGTGTGGACCAGGGGCTGCATCTGGATGGTATTGAACAGAGAAAGCAGGTTGGTATCTGTGACGTACACCTTCAACTGACTTGTCATTGATTTCTTCATGGGTAATGATCAAGTGCTCTGGCAAATCCTCACGGCTAACTGCATAACCATGGTTCTGACTGGTGAAGTCTACTCGTCCTGTAGCAATTTCACGTACTGCATGGTTGAATCCACGGTGTCCAAATTTCATCTTGTAGGTCTTAGCACCATTTGCCATTGCAAAGAGTTGATGCCCCATACAAATACCAAAGATTGGAATTTTTCCTTGCACACCACGAATCATATCCAGTGCTTGAGGAACATCTTCTGGGTTACCTGGACCGTTTGACAACATAACTCCGTCAGGATTAAGGTGGAGAATTTCTTCTGCCGTTGTTGAATAAGGAACAACCGTCACGTTACAATTTCGCTTAGAAAGCTCACGTAGGATTGAGTGCTTGAGACCAAAGTCAACTAGCACCACGCTCAAACCAACTCCTGGAGCTGGATAGGATGTTTTAGTAGAAACCTGTTTGATATTGTCAGTCGGCAAGACTGTTGCTTGGAGCTGGTCCGTCACATGATCCATGCTGTCCCCAACATGGGTCAAGGTTGCACGCATGGTACCATGTTTACGGATAATCTTGGTAAGAGCACGCGTATCAATTCCTGAAATACCTGGAATTTTCTTGGCTTTCAAAAATTCATCCAGCGTCATTTGGTTGCGCCAGTTGCTTGCTCTACGCGCTTCTTCAAAAACAACGACTCCCTTACAAGTTGGAATAATGGATTCGTAATCATCACGGTTAATTCCATAATTTCCTACCAAAGGATAAGTAAAGGTCAAGATTTGTCCATTATAAGACTGGTCTGTAATGGATTCTTGGTAGCCGGTCATGCCTGTATTAAAGACGATTTCGCCTGTTACATCAATATCTGCTCCGAAGGCCTTGCCTTCAAAAACTGTGCCATCTTCTAATACTAGAAGTCTTTTTGTCATATTTTCACCTCTCGTGGACGCTCACTGGCGTCTTTTAACGTCTTGTGTTTTAGTTGGCGTTTCTACTCGCCAGTACGGATTCTAAGATTGCCATTCGAACAAAGACACCATTGGTCATTTGTTGGACAATCCGTGATTTTGGTGCTTCAACCAAGTGATCTGCGATTTCTACATCACGATTGACTGGAGCTGGGTGCATGAGGATTGCTGTTTCTTTCAAACGGTCATAACGTTCTTGAGTCAAGCCATGTTGGGCATGGTAGTCTTCTTTTGAAAAGACAGCTCCACTTTCATGTCGTTCATGTTGCACACGGAGAAACATCATGACATCCACCTGATCAATGATTTCATCAATGGTTACAAACTGTCCATAATCTGCAAACTCTTGACTTCTCCATTCCTCAGGTCCAGCAAAGTAAAGTTCAGCTCCCAAGCGTTTCAAAATCTGCATATTGGATTTGGCAACGCGTGAGTGGTCCAAGTCACCTGCAATAGCAACCTTGAGACCCTCAAAGTGACCAAATTCCTCATAAATAGTCATCAAATCCAGCAAGCTTTGGCTAGGATGTTGTCCCGAACCATCTCCACCATTGATGATGGAAGTCGTAATCGTCGGACTAGCAATTAACTCTCTGTAGTAATCAACCTCTGGATGGCGAATCACACAGACATCCACTCCTAAAGCTGACAGAGTCAGGATGGTATCATAAAGTGTCTCCCCTTTATTAACTGAACTAGTCTTCACATCAAAGTCAAGTCGTTCCAATCCCAATTTAATCTCTGCCACTTCAAAGGACTTATGCGTCCGTGTAGAATCCTCAAAGAAAAGATTGGAAACAATCGGATGGTCTTCATAAGGAAGCTGAGCACCGTTTTTAAACTCTATTCCTCGCTTGATCAATTTCATCACTTGATCGACAGTGAGGTCTTCCATGGACACCACATGGTTCAATGCTTGTTGATTTTCTGACATGGCTACTCCTTTAGCTTTCTAAGCTTCTTCAGTAATCAGAACTCTGTCCTGGCCATCAAGTTCTGCCATCTCTACGATGATTTCTTCAGAACGACTGGTTGGGATATTTTTTCCAACGTAATCTGGACGGATTGGCAATTCTCTATGTCCACGATCGACTAGAACTGCTAAACTCACGCGCGCAGGACGACCATGACCTACAATATTATCAATAGCAGCGCGGATGGTACGACCTGTATAAAGCACATCATCCACCAAGATAACTTCACGGCCTGTCACATCAACAGAAATCAAAGAAGTATCTTCTCCACTTTTAATATCATCACGGAAAGGTTTAGTATCCAATTCCACAACAGGAACTGAAAGATTTTCTAGTTGCTCCAAACGTTCTTGGATTCGGTGGGCGATAAAGACACCACGAGTTTTAATACCAGCCAAGACGATTTTATTCAAATCTTTGTTGCGTTCGATAATCTCATAAGTAATACGAGTAATCGCCCGTTTGACGGTTAATTCGTCTACAACTTCTTTTGTCTTCATGACAAACCTCCAAAAAGAAAAGTCTCCTTAAACAAGGAGACTTGAAATGTATAGCTAAGTAAGCCCTACTGCAAACAGTATAGACTTCACCCTTCTACTTTATCGCGCTCCTTGCCTGCCTCACGGGACAGGTTTAAAGGAATATTTAGTTATCAAATACTATAGCACAAAGCATGCTTAAAATCAAGCAAAAACTTTTGAAACCCCATTTTATAAATTGCTAAAATCATATAACTGTGGGTACTGGTCACACTCTGGATTTTTTGGATGGCAAATAGCTCTTCCAAAATAAATCATGGCCTGATGGGCTGCTAACCATTGCTCCGGTGGTAAGATATCCATGACACGTTTTTCCACTTCAAGTGGTGTCGCTGATTTTTTGACGATATCGTGGTGTTTACAAATACGCTCCACATGAGTATCCACTGCAAAGGCTGGAATCCCAAAACCCACACTCATGACTACATTGGCTGTTTTGCGACCAACACCTGCCAAACTCTCCAATTCCTCACGTGTCTGAGGGACTTGACCATCAAAATCGTCTAGTAACTGTTGGGCACATTTTTTAAGGAATTTAGCCTTATTTCGATACAGTCCCAGGCGAGAAATGTGTGAAGCAATCTCACCCTCTGTCGCAACAGACATGGCTTGTGGCGTTGGAAAGGCAGCAAAGAGACCTGGTGTGGCCTTATTTACCGCTGCATCCGTTGTCTGGGCTGATAACATGACCGCAACCAAGAGTTCAAAATGATTGGTGAAATCAAGACTAGGCTTGGCATCTGGAAAAAGAGCAATGATTTCTTCTAGCACTTTTCGTGCTCGTTTTTTTGACAAGACCATTATTCGTCTCCATCAAATAGTCCTTGTAAGCCAGCAAAAGGACTGTTTTCTTCTTTCTTAACTGCTTGTTGAGCTTGGTATTCTTCCTCTGTCATGATTTGCCAGTCATTTCCTGACACAAATCCTTGACCAGCCTCTTCTTCAGCCGTCAAGACCTTGATAGGAATGTTTAGCAGGATATTGTCTGACACGCTCTCAGCAAGGTCAAGTTCTCCATTTTCGATAGGCAGAACCAAGTCATCGTCTAAAACTTCCTGATCTAGCTGGTTAGTTGCGCCTTCCATGAAAACTTCCGTGACTGGATAAGATTCAACTAACTCAACTGGCTCCATACTGCGACTTGAAGCAAGAACAATGGTATAAGATAGTTGATAATCTAAGAAATACATACGGTCTTCATATTGGACTTTCCCAACCGCAAGGATATCTTTTACATCTAAAATTTCTTGATTACGTGCACGCAGGTCTGCGGCCAGGTCTAACGTTTGTTCAAAATGCAAGCCTTCAGACTGCTTGCGAATCTCTTGAATATTTAATTTCATACTTCCTCCATAAAGATTTACTCTCTTGATTATACCATGAAAAGGCTACAAATCAGCCCACCAAACTTTGTAATTAAAATTCGATTTTTTAACATATTTACTATGACATTTTTGTTTTTTAGTGCTATACTATAGGCAATAATACATCAGAGCAAGGAGGATGCTCACATGGAAGACAAAGAACTCATTACTAATGCCTACCACACTGATTTTAGAGATTAGAATTTCCAATTTTCTGTTGACAAAATAACCTGAAAGGTATAGGATAGAGGTACTAATACTCGGAGGTAAGGGAGACATGAACAACTAAGTCTATCAAATAAAGAACTTTATTTAGTAGATCTTGTTTTTGTCTCTTTTTGTACTAGATTTTCTAGTACTTTATCATCTATGAAAATCAAAAAACTAGAAATCTTTGCTCCTCTTGGGTTGGGTTAGGCAACTCCAAGCTAGTTTGACGAGTTTTTCAACGAGGATAATAGAGTTTTGACAGTGACTTTGGGCTCTACTAGGTAAAGTAGAGCTTTTTGTTATATACTATCAACATTCTAGAAAGGGCAATCATATGATAAAAATCAATCACCTGACCATCACACAAAACAAAGATTTACGAGACCTTGTCTCTGACCTCAGCATGACCATCAAAGATGGGGAAAAGGTAGCTATTATTGGAGAGGAAGGAAATGGCAAATCAACCTTACTTAAAACTTTAATGGGGGAATATTTGTCTGATTTCACTATCAAGGGAGACATCCAGTCTGACTATCAGTCACTGGCCTACATTCCTCAAAAACTCCCCGAGGAGCTGAAAAAGAAAACTCTACACGACTACTTCTTTTTAGATTCTATTGATTTAGACTACAGTATCCTTTATCGTTTGGCTGAGGAATTGCATTTTGAGAGCGATCGCTTCGCTAGCGACCAAAAGATTTGCAGTCTATCAGGGGGCGAAGCTTTGAAAATTCAGCTCATCCATGAATTAGCTAAACCCTTTGAGATTCTATTTTTAGATGAACCTTCAAATGACCTAGACCTTGAGACGGTTGATTGGCTAAAAGGTCAGATTCAAAAGACCAGGCAGACTGTTATTTTCATCTCCCACGATGAAGACTTTCTTTCTCAAGCGGCAGATACTATTGTCCACTTGCGACTGGTCAAGCACCGTAAAGAAGCAGAAACGTTAGTAGACCATTTAGACTATGATCGCTATAGTGACCAGAGAAAGGCTAATTTTGCCAGACAAAGTCAGCAAGCTGCTAACGACCAGAGAGCCTATGACAAAACCATGGAAAAGCATCGCCGAGTTAAACAAAATGTAGAAACTGCCCTTCGAGCTACCAAAGACAGTACTGCCGGTCGCCTATTGGCTAAAAAGATGAAAAATGTTCTCTCTCAAGAAAAACGCTTTGAAAAGATAGCTCAATCCATGACCCAAAAACCACTTGAAGAGGAAGAAATCAGACTTTTCTTCTCAGATATACAGCCATTACCTACTTCTAAAGTCTTAATCCAACTAGAAAAAGAAAATTTGTCCATTGGCGACCGAGTTTTGGTTCAAGAACTACGACTAACTGTCCGTGGGCAAGAAAAAATCGGTATTATCGGCCCAAATGGTATTGGAAAATCGACTCTGCTAGCCAAGTTACAGCAACTTCTTAATGATAAAAGAGAGATTTCGCTTGGTTATATGCCACAAGATTACCATAAAAAACTGCAATTGGATTTATCCCCAATAGCCTACCTCAGCAAAACTGGGGAAAAAGAGGAACTGCAGAAAATCCAATCTCACTTAGCTAGTCTCAATTTCAGTTATCCAGAAATGCAGTATCAAATTCGCTCCTTATCTGGCGGGCAACAGGGTAAACTCCTGCTTTTGGATTTAGTCTTGCGCAAACCCAACTTTCTCCTGCTGGATGAACCTACACGAAACTTTTCTCCCACTTCTCAACCCCAAATCAGAAAACTCTTTGCCACCTATCCTGGTGGTCTCATCACTGTTTCGCATGACCGTCGTTTCTTAAAAGAAGTTTGCTCGATCATCTATCGCATAACAGAACACGGTTTAGAGATAGTTAATTTAGAAGATTTATAAATTTTCAATATAGCAAAAATCCAGAGACTACCTCTGGATTCTTTTTACATATGTTTTAAACGTTCAATCCGTTCTGAAATAGGTGGGTGGGTATAAAAGAGTTTTTGGAACCCTCCACCTTTCTTAGGATCATTGATATAAAGTGCACTGCTGGCATCATCGACAGGACGACTCATGGGTTTACTATTGTCTAACTTACGTAGAGCATTGATCATTCCTTGCGGATTGCGCGTCAACTCAACACTGGAAGCATCAGCTAGGAATTCCCTCTGACGAGAAATAGCGAGTTGCACCAAGGTTGCAGCGAGAGGCGCCAGAACAATAGCTAGTAGTGAAACCACGAGAATAATGATTTCTAAGCCATTTCCATCCCGATCATCATCACTTCGTCTGCGACCTGCGCCACCCCACCACATCATACGACCTGCCATACTAGAAAGCATGGTGATAGCACTAGCAAGGGCAACAGCAATAGTCGAAATACGGATATCGTAATTACGAATATGACTGACTTCATGTCCCATAACAGCTTCTAGTTCTTCACGATTCATGATAGCTAGGAGACCTGACGTCGCAGCAACCGCCGCATTTTGAGGGTTAGAACCTGTCGCAAAGGCATTTAAGGCTGGATCATCAATGATGAAAACACGAGGCATAGGAATCTGAGCGACCATAGCCATATCTTCCACTACATGGTAGAGGTCTGGTGCCGTTTGCTCATCAACCTCACGCGCTCCATTCATGGACATGACAATCTCTGTCGATTGAAAAATCATGGACAAGGCATAGATAAAGCCGATAATCAGTGCGATAACCAAACCACCAAGCCCAGATCGCATAAAGAGGTAACCAACCGCATAGCCAACCAGAGCTAAGAGTAGGAAAAATACCAGCAACAAAATCCAGGTTTTTCGTTTATTGCTTGCAATTTGATCAAACAACATCTTAGTCACCTAAACCGCTAAAATCAACTTTAGGAACTGCCTTTTCCTCTTCTGGTGTTTGAAGGAAATCTGCTGCTTTAAATCCAAACATTCCAGCGATAATATTGCTTGGGAAAGTTTCTAATTTTACATTGTAGTTGCTGACAACACTGTTGTAGAGTTGACGAGAGTAAGAAATTTTATTTTCTGTGTTTGTCAACTCCTCTTGCAATTTAACAAAGTTTGCACTAGCTTTCAAATCTGGATAGCTTTCTGCAACTGCAAAAATACCTGAAACCTGACGAGTGAGGGCATCACTAGCTTTCATAGCTTCTGCTGGTGAAGTCGCTGCCGCCACTTGGTTACGTAGTTCTGCCACCTTTTCAAGGGTAGAACCTTCATATTTGGCATAACCTTTTACAGTTTCAATCAAGTTTGGCAAGAGGTCATTTCGACGTTTCAACTGAACATCAATCTGACTCCAAGCCTCCTTTGTTTGCATACGATTCTTAACCAAACCGTTATAGCTAACAATCACAAAAATAACAACAAGAGCCAAAACTCCAAGAATAATCCAAGTCATGATATAAGTCCTTTCTACTTTTAGGTTAGTACCAGTATATCAAATTTTTTATGATTGTGGTAAAATAAGATGATACTAAAGAAGGAAATAACTATGAAACCAGAAACATTTTACAACTTGCTTGCCGAGCAAAATCTTCCACTTTCGGACCAGCAAAAAGAACAATTTGAACGTTATTTTGAGCTCTTGGTCGAGTGGAATGAAAAGATTAATTTAACAGCCATTACGGACAAGGATGAAGTTTATCTCAAACATTTTTACGATTCGATTGCACCTATTCTGCAAGGCTTGATTCCCAATGAAAATATTAAATTGCTTGATATTGGAGCCGGGGCAGGATTTCCTAGTCTACCAATGAAAATCCTCTATCCTCAGTTAGATGTGACCATCATTGATTCTCTCAACAAGCGCATCAACTTCCTCCAACTGTTGGCTCAAGAACTGGATTTGAACGATGTTCATTTCTACCATGGGCGTGCAGAAGACTTTGCCCAAGACAAGAACTTCCGTGCTCAGTATGATTTTGTAACGGCTCGTGCGGTTGCCCGTATGCAGGTCTTGTCTGAATTGACAATTCCTTACCTTAAAGTTGGTGGCAAACTATTAGCACTCAAGGCCAGCAATGCGCCTGAGGAGTTATTTGAAGCTAAGAATGCTCTCAACCTCCTTTTTAGTAAAGTCGAAGACAATCTTAGCTACGCCCTACCAAATGGAGATCCGCGTTATATCACAGTGGTAGAAAAGAAAAAAGAAACGCCCAACAAATACCCAAGAAAGGCTGGCATGCCAAATAAACGCCCGCTTTAAATTTTTTAGTAAAAAAATATTTACAAAGTCAGCCTCGCTCTTTTATTTTTAGGCTCGGGAAAAAATGATTTACAAAATCATTTTTTTCTGCTATACTATCCTAAGCAAAGGTTTTTAATGTCATCCCGTGAGGTGACGAAGACGCAGAAATATTTGAAACTCTTTAAAGTCTAGATTTTAAAGAAGTCTTACTCTGAGGGCCTATTGCTGTAAAATAATGGGCTCTTTTTTGATGCCCAAAAGTGAGGTTTATATGAAACAAGAATCAACTGTTGATTTGTTACTAGACGTTGACCAACGTCCTTCGGCTGGAAAAGGAATTCTCCTTAGTTTCCAACACGTTTTCGCCATGTTTGGTGCGACCATCTTGGTACCATTGATTTTGGGAATGCCTGTATCTGTTGCCCTTTTTGCTTCAGGTGTTGGAACACTCATCTACATGATTTCAACTGGTTTTAAAGTTCCAGTTTATCTAGGTTCTTCATTTGCCTTTATCACAGCTATGTCACTGGCTATGAAAGAAATGGGTGGTGATGTATCTGCTGCTCAAACAGGGGTTATCTTGACTGGTTTGGTCTATGTCCTTGTGGCTGCTAGTGTTCGTTTTGCAGGTACAAAATGGATTGATAAACTCTTGCCACCAATCATCATCGGTCCTATGATCATCGTTATCGGTCTTGGACTTGCAGGTTCAGCTGTTACCAACGCTGGTCTTGTAGCTGATGGAAATTGGAAAAATGCTCTTGTAGCAGTTGTTACTTTCTTGATTGCTGCCTTTATCAATACAAAAGGAAAAGGCTTCCTACGAATCATTCCATTCCTCTTTGCCATTATCGGTGGTTACCTCTTCGCACTAACTCTTGGCTTGGTTGACTTTACACCAGTTCTTAAAGCTAACTGGTTTGAAATTCCTGGTTTCTACTTGCCATTTAGCACAGGTGGTGCCTTTAAAGAATACAATCTTTACTTTGGTCCAGAAACCATCGCCATCTTACCAATCGCTATCGTAACAATTTCTGAACATATCGGAGACCATACTGTTTTGGGTCAAATCTGTGGCCGTCAATTCTTGAAAGAACCAGGTCTTCACCGTACTCTTCTTGGTGACGGTATTGCAACTTCTGTTTCTGCCTTCCTTGGTGGACCAGCCAATACAACTTATGGAGAAAATACAGGGGTTATCGGTATGACTCGTATCGCTTCTGTCTCAGTTATCCGTAACGCTGCCTTTATCGCAATTGCCCTTAGCTTCCTTGGTAAATTCACTGCCTTGATTTCAACTATTCCAAACGCTGTACTTGGTGGTATGTCAATCCTTCTCTATGGGGTTATCGCCAGCAACGGTTTGAAAGTCTTGATCAAAGAACGTGTTGATTTCGCTCAAATGCGTAACCTAATCATCGCAAGTGCTATGTTGGTCCTTGGACTTGGAGGAGCTATCCTTAAACTTGGTCCAGTTACACTTTCAGGTACTGCCCTATCAGCCATGACAGGAATCATCTTGAACTTGATCTTGCCATACGAAAATAAAGACTAAGAGTTTAAACATATCAAAAAACGAGCATTTCCAATTACGGAAGTGCTCATTTTTCTTCTTTCTAAAAAAGGAAAGCCCTGCGGCCTTCCTTTGTCTTACTTACGTTTCTTCTTCGCTTTTTTCATTTTATTCGCCATGCGTTTCATGGACTGTTTCATGGCAAATTCACCGATTTTACCTTTGAGTCCGCCACCAAACATCTGGCTCATATCTGGCATTCCTGCTCCTCCGAGAGCTGACAGGTCAGGCATACCACCTTGTCCCATCATTCCTTCAAGGGCAGACATATCCATTCCTCCCATATTTGGCATATTTTTAGGAAGGTTGTTTGGATTGATTCCCATCTGCTTCATCATCTTGTTCATATCTCCAGACATAACACCCTGCATGAGTTGTTTAGCTTGGTTAAAGTCCTTGATGAATTTATTGACTTCGACAAATGTATTTCCAGACCCTGCTGCAATACGACGACGACGGCTCGGATTTAACAAATCTGGATTTTCACGTTCTTCAGGTGTCATGGAAGACACAATGGCACGTTTGCGAGCAATCTGGCGCTCATCCACCTTCATATTTTGAAGGGCTGGATTGTTGGCCATACCTGGAATCATCTTGAGCAAGTCTTCCATTGGCCCCATGTTTTGCACCTGATCCAACTGATCAATGAAATCATTAAAATCAAAGGTGTTTTCACGCATCTTCTCAGCCATTTCAAGGGCTTTTTGCTCATCGTATTCCTGAGAAGCTTTCTCAATTAAGGTCAGCATATCCCCCATGCCAAGGATACGGCTAGACATACGGTCTGGGTGGAAGATTTCAATGTCCGTAATCTTTTCACCCGTACCAGTGAACTTGATTGGTTTTCCAGTAATGTGACGAACAGATAGAGCCGCACCACCACGAGTATCCCCATCAATCTTGGTAAGGATAACCCCAGTCACTTCCAACTGAGCATTAAACTCACGCGCAACATTGGCCGCTTCTTGACCAATCATGGCATCAATGACGAGCAAAATTTCATTTGGTTGAGCCAATGCTTTCACGTCACGAAGCTCATTCATCAAAAGCTCATCAATCTGCAAACGACCTGCTGTATCAATCAAGACATAGTCATTATGATTGGCTTGGGCTTGCTCCAAACCTTGACGAACAATCTCAACAGCTGGTACTTCTGTTCCAAGTGCAAATACAGGCACATCGATTTGTTGACCCAGAGTTTTCAACTGGTCGATTGCAGCTGGACGGTAAATATCCGCTGCAATCATCAAAGGACGGGCATTTTCTTCCTTCTTGAGTTTGTTGGCCAATTTACCTGCAAAGGTTGTTTTACCAGCCCCCTGCAAACCAACCATCATGATGATTGTAGGAATCTTAGGTGACTTGATAATCTCCGCTGTATCAGAACCTAAAACAGCTGTTAGTTCCTCATCTACAATTTTAATAATCTGTTGCGCAGGATTAAGGGTATCAATGACCTCATGCCCGACTGCACGCTCACGAACTTTCTTGATAAAGTCCTTTACAACAGGCAAAGCAACGTCGGCCTCAAGCAAGGCCAAGCGAATCTCTTTAGTTGCCTCTTGAACATCAGATTCAGAGATTTTTCCTTTTTTACGTAGATTTTTAAAGACGTTCTGCAAACGTTCTGTTAAACTTTCAAATGCCATTTTTCTTCCTCTTATTCTCTATTATCAATGCTTGTTAAAATTTCTATCTGCTCCTGCAGAAAGTCATCCTTGGGATAGCGCTCCAAAATCTGATCAAAAATCTGACTACGGACAATGTAGTCCGAGTACATGTGCAATTTCATCTCATAATCTTCCAGAATCTTTTCTGTCCGCTTGATATTATCATAAACAGCCTGACGACTGACACCAAACTCCTCGGCAATCTCAGCAAGGCTGTAATCATCAGCGTAGTAAAGCTCTATATAATTCATTTGCTTATCTGTCAAAAGCGCCGCATAAAATTCAAAGAGCGCATTCATACGATTGGTTTTTTCGATTTCCATAACTTTTATTATACCAAAAATTAGCCTAATCTACCACATTAGCAGGCTAATCCGAGAAGATAGCCAGGTAAATTTGAAAAAGACATGAAACTAGCCCCAAGTAATTTCCAATTGATAGCTGGCGAAAGGCTGTCCCTCTTGATTTTGTAGTTGATAGTCTAAATGAATCTTTTGCCCATCAACTTCATAACGGCTGGTTTGGATAACAAATTCCTGCATACCCATAGGTGTAGGAATATAGGCCAAACTATCACTATCCTTTAGAAAGCGCATAATGGTCTTGGGATTGGAAAATCGACTCATCACCAGTTCTTGACCATGAAATTTAATCACTACTTTTTCCTTTTCCTCATTATAGAAAAGCAGGTAGCTATAATCTCCTTTTTCATGCACTTCCACATCATAGAGTTGGTCAATCACTTCCAACTGCTCATCAAACTGAATCGTATTTCGCATCCGAATCTTCACATCAGGTCCTCTTTCTTCTCTCTTGTCCTACTATTTTACCAAAAACTCTAGCTTTTTGCTATAATGGTCATATGAACGAAAAAGTATTCCGTGACCCAGTTCACAACTACATCCATGTCAATAATCAAATCATCTATGACTTGATTAATACAAAAGAATTTCAACGCTTGCGCCGTATCAAGCAACTGGGAACTTCCAGTTATACCTTCCACGGTGGAGAGCATAGTCGCTTCTCTCACTGTCTAGGAGTCTATGAGATTGCACGACGCATCACAGAAATTTTTGAAGAAAAATATCCTGAAGAATGGAATTCTGCTGAGTCTCTCTTGACCATGACCGCTGCACTCCTTCATGACCTCGGGCATGGTGCCTACTCCCATACCTTTGAACATCTCTTTGATACAGACCATGAAGCCATTACTCAGGAGATTATCCAAAGTCCTGAGACGGAGATCCACCAAGTCCTGCTACAAGTGGCGCCAGATTTTCCAGAAAAGGTAGCCAGCGTCATTAACCATACCTATCCTAACAAGCAGGTCGTACAACTCATTTCTAGTCAGATTGATGCAGACCGCATGGACTATCTCTTGCGCGACTCCTATTTTACAGGAGCATCCTATGGGGAATTTGACCTGACTCGCATCCTCCGAGTCATTCGTCCTATCGAAAATGGGATTGCCTTTCAGCGCAATGGCATGCATGCCATCGAAGACTACGTCCTCAGTCGTTACCAGATGTACATGCAGGTTTATTTCCACCCCGCAACACGCGCCATGGAAGTTCTCCTACAAAATCTTCTCAAACGCGCCAAGGAACTCTATCCTACGGACAAGGACTTCTTTGCACGAACTTCTCCACATCTCCTGCCTTTCTTTGAAAAAAATGTGACCTTGTCTGACTATCTAGCTCTAGATGATGGTGTGATGAATACTTACTTCCAGCTCTGGATGACCAGTCCTAACAAGATTCTCGCAGACTTGTCGCAACGCTTTGTCAACCGCAAGGTCTTTAAATCCATTACCTTTTCACAAGAGGATCAAGACCAACTCGCTAGCATGAGAAAATTGGTTGAGGATATCGGCTTTGATCCTGCCTACTATACTGCTATTCATAAGAACTTTGACCTCCCTTATGATATCTATCGTCCCGAATCTGAAAATCCACGGACACAAATTGAGATTTTACAAAAAAATGGAGAACTGGCCGAACTCTCTAGCCTGTCTCCTATCGTCCAATCCCTTGCTGGCAGTCGCCACGGAGATAATCGTTTCTATTTCCCAAAAGAAATGTTGGATCAAAACAGCATCTTCACAAGCATTACCCAGCAATTTTTACACTTGATTGAGAACGATCATTTTACCCCAAATAAAAACTAGAAGAGGAAATTTATGAGTATTAAGCTAATCGCCGTTGATATTGACGGAACCCTAGTCAACAGCCAAAAGGAGATTACTCCTGAAGTCTTTTCTGCCATCCAAGATGCCAAAGAAGCTGGTGTCAAAGTTGTCATTGCAACTGGCCGCCCCATCGCAGGCGTTGCCAAACTTCTGGACGACTTGCAGTTGAGAGACGAGGGTGACTATGTTGTGACCTTCAACGGTGCCCTTGTCCAAGAAACTGCTACAGGACATGAGATTATCAGCGAATCCTTGACTTATGAGGATTATCTGGATATGGAATTTCTCAGTCGCAAGCTCGGTGTACACATGCACGCTATTACAAAGGACGGTATCTACACAGCCAATCGCAATATCGGAAAATATACGGTGCACGAATCAACCCTCGTCAGCATGCCTATTTTCTACCGCACTCCTGAAGAAATGGCTGGCAAGGAAATCGTCAAATGTATGTTCATCGATGAACCAGAAATCCTCGATGCTGCGATTGAAAAAATTCCAGCCGAATTTTACGAGCGCTACTCTATCAACAAATCTGCACCTTTCTACCTTGAACTCCTTAAAAAGAATGTAGACAAGGGTTCAGCTATTACCCACCTAGCTGAAAAACTAGGATTGAGCAAAGATGAGACCATGGCGATCGGTGACGAAGAAAATGACCGTGCCATGCTGGAAGTTGTTGGAAATCCCGTTGTCATGGAAAATGGAAATCCAGAAATCAAAAAAATCGCCAAATACATTACCAAAACAAATGACGAATCCGGCGTTGCCCATGCCATCCGTACATGGGTACTGTAAAAGTATCATTTTTCAATAAAAATTGATTAGCAATAAAATCCAATGAATTTTTTTAGCAAACTATTTAATTTAAAACAAAATAATCATAATAGAGACACAAATTCTGATTGTAACAATTTTTACCTAAACAAATTAGAGTTCGGCCTTACTCCTGGGCAACTCATACTCATAGATTGGACTCAAAAAACAGGAAGAAATTATAATTTCCCAAGATATTTTAAATACTCTCTTCAAATTGCCCCTGAATCTACACACAATCAATTATACAAATTAGGATACTTCACTAAAAATAAGACTTTATCATATCTTAAAGTAGTAGAATTAAAAACTATATTATCTAAACATAATTTACCTGCTTCTGGAAAAAAAGCAGAATTAATTACAAGAATAATTAATAATATCAACGTTGACAAATTAGATATTCCGTTCGAATTTAAACTAACAAAAGAAGCACAAAATCTTATTATCGAACATAGTGACTATATCAAAGCATACTATGATAAAGACATAACTATGGAAGATTATTGTAAAGAAAAAAATAACATCTCTTTTAAAGCAACTTTTGGTGATATAAAATGGAGTCTCTTAAATAAACAAGCTCATAGGAATACTGTATCTGGAGATTTTGGATGCTTATCTAACACACGAAATGCTCAGGGAAGACATTTGGAACAAGAAGGTAATATTAAACATGCTTTAATATATTACATAGAATCTTTGATAATTACTATTTCAGGATTAGAAAACAATTTTTCAGCCACTGATTATCCAGTATATTATCCCGATTCGATACCTGACTACTCACTAAAACATATTCAAACATTAGTGGAATCATTATCTGATGACGATTATGATTTTGCTTTTGATGAAGCATTATTTCGCTTCTCAATTTTGAATGCAAATCATTTTTTATCTAAGGAAGATATTGACTATTTAAGAGTTAATTTACCTTGTTCCACTGCTGAAGAAATAAACAATTACTTAAAGAAATATGAATGTTATAGTCCTTTAAATAATTTAGAACTTGACGATTTTGAATAAATTGATTATACAAACATTTATATACTCGATATAGTCTCAATTTTATCTGATGATTGCCCAAATTTTTCAATAATAAAACGCATAATATTATGGAGATAATGAACTGCACCCCAAAAGTTAGACAGAAAAAATCTAACTTTTTGGGGTTAGTACATAAATCCCCTATATTATGCGTTCTTTTAATATCAAAGACTTTTTAACAAACTTCTTTGATATCTAATTACATGCCCCCTGCAGGAATCGAACCTGCAACTACTCCTTAGGAGGGAGTTGTTATATCCATTGAACTAAGGGAGCTAGATAAAAACTCTGCTGAAAAAGCAGAGTTTTTTAGTCGAATTAACGACGGATTTCTTTGATACGAGCTGCCTTACCTTGAAGAGCACGCAAGTAGTACAATTTCGCACGACGTACTTTACCGTAACGAACAACTTCGATCTTTTCAACACGTGGAGTGTGGATTGGGAAGATACGCTCAACACCTACACCGTTAGAGATTTTACGAACTGTGTAGTTTTCTGAGATACCAGCACCTTTACGTGCGATAACAACACCTTCAAAAATCTGGATACGTTCACGGTTACCTTCGACAACTTTCGCGTGTACACGAACAGTGTCACCAGGACGGAATGATGGGATATCTGTACGAAGTTGACCTTCAGTCAAGCTTTGGATTAATGGATTCATTTTATTCTCCTATCTTTGTCAATCTTGAGGAATCTTCCTCAGCGGATAAACTGTATTTTTGTGCGTCCATTACACACAAGATACAGTTTACCAAATTTCCACAAAAAAGTAAAGAAATTTATAGCAGAATTCCTAAAAAAATCGCAACTAAACCACCTAGGTAGGTCAAAATCAGGTAAGAATAAAATACCTTCTTATCGCTTAGCAACCTTTGGAGTTCGTCATTCAAGGTCGAAAAAGTTGTCAAACCTCCACAAAATCCAGTTGCTAGAATCGCATAGACTTCCTTAGACTCCACATGATTGTAGAATAATCCAATTAAAAAACACCCCAAAAGATTGGCTATTAGCGTTCCGAGTGGCAATTTAGATGCTTGATTATAGCGGGAAAAGAAATACCGTACGAGGGCTCCAAGACCACAAGCGATTGCAAGATAGATGATTACCATTTCTTCCTCCCCAGACAATAGGCCAAGAGTAGGCCTCCAGCAATACTCAAAAGCAAATACATAACCAAACTAAGATAACGCCCTGTATCAAGTAATTTTACAGCATCAAGCATTAGACTAGAAAAGGTTGTCAAACCACCACAAAAACCTGTACCCAATGCTAAAATAACACCTTTACTTGTCCCCTTATAGACCAGATAGCCCTTAACAAGATAAACTAAGCAGAAAATGCCTAAATAGTTGACAAGAAGGGTGCCCCAAGGAAAGTCAGGACTGGCTGGTAACCAAGTAGAAACCAGGTAGCGAACCAATCCACCCAACATAGCAGCTAAAAAAATTCCTAGCGGATAAAATTGTTCTTTTTTCATTTGATATTTTGATCCTGATAATCACGCGAACGTTTGAGTATGTCCGAAAAAGTCGCGACAATAGTCTCCTGATAGCTCTTGTCCTCTACACGATTTCTGACCTTTTCAAAAATAACTGCTTCTCTCTTGGTATCTAAAATCGGTTTCCCTGAAGCCTTCTTGTAAGCGACAACCCCTTCAACTAAATGCATTCTTTCTTCTAACAGTTTGACAATTTGGTCGTCGATTTGATCAATTTCTTGACGAATAATATCTAAATCCATACAGTCTCCTCCTTTATTTGAATTATTGTATCAAAAAGCCACCAAATAGGCTAGTAAAATCCCAAGTCACGGTAAGAAAAATGCACTGATTGATTGCATCAGCGCACGTTTATGCTTATCCTACTTTAGCAGCCAATTCTTCTGCGAATTGTTCCAAGCGTTCAATGTCTTCTTCCTCAGCAGAGAGATCAACTTTGACACACTCTGAACCTTTTTCTGCCCCTGTTGACACAAAAACACGGTCAAAGTCATCAACAGCCTTACAGAACTCATCGTAGAAGGTATCTCCTGAGCCGACCACTCCGTAGATTTTGCCATTCAAGTTGAGATCTGCTAGGTCTTCGTAGAAGTCCATCATCTCATCTGGCAATTCTCCATCACCATAAGTATAGGTCGCAACGATAGCGATGTCTGCTTCCAAGAAGTCTGAAGCGTCAACAGTTGTACATTCATCAACATCAACATCCAAGCCCAAGTCACGTAATTTATCTGCTACAATATCTGCAATTTCTTCGGTATTACCGGTCATACTGGCAAATACAATTTTTGCTAATGCCATATCGTCCTCCTCAATTTATCTTTCTCCATTATATCACATCTTTTTCATTTTAAAAATAAAAATTCTTGTGCTACAATGAAATGAGAAAGAATTGAGGTTATTTATGGACATTTGCCATCAAATTTTAGAAAAAATTAAAGAATACGACACCATTATCATTCACCGCCATATGAAACCAGACCCAGATGCCTTGGGTAGTCAGGTGGGATTAAAAGCTCTTCTCAAACATCATTTCCCAGAAAAAAACATCAAAGCCGTTGGTTATAATGAGCCAACTCTAACTTGGATGGCTGAGATGGATCTTGTTGAAGATAGTGCCTACCAGAGCGCACTTGTCATTGTCTGTGATACTGCTAATACTGCTCGTATCGATGATAAGCGCTATCGTCAAGGTGATTTTCTCATTAAGATTGACCACCATCCAAATGATGATGTATACGGTGACCTATCTTGGGTGGATACTAGTTCAAGTAGCGCTAGCGAGATGATTACCCTATTTGCCCAAACAACTCAACTGGCCTTGTCAGATCGCGCTGCTGAGTTGCTCTTTGCAGGAATTGTTGGTGATACAGGTCGCTTCCTCTACCCTTCTACCACTGCACGGACTCTTCGCCTGGCTGCTTATTTGAGAGAACATAACTTTGACTTTGCAGCTCTCACTCGCAAAATGGACACTATGAGTTACAAAATTGCTAAACTTCAAGGCTACATCTACGACCATCTAGAAGTGGATGAAAATGGTGCTGCTCGCATTATCCTGAGTCAAGAAGTCTTGAAACAATTCAATGTTACCGATGCTGAAACTGCAGCCATTGTCGGTGCACCTGGACGCATTGACAGTGTGAGTCTCTGGGGAATTTTTGTGGAACAGGCTGATGGCCACTACCGCGTTCGCTTGCGCAGTAAAATTCATCCTATCAATGAAATTGCCAAGGAACATGATGGAGGAGGCCACCCTCTAGCAAGTGGTGCTAATTCCTATAGCCTAGAAGAAAACGAAATCATCTACCAAAAGTTAAAAAACTTGCTTAAAAACTGATAAAATACTTGCCAAACTTTTCAGAATCTGATAGACTAGTATGGTAACAATCTATGGCTCGCAAAGAGACCATGGCAGAAAGGAAATATTGCAAAATGAAAAAAGATATCCATCCAGAATATCGCCCAGTTGTCTTCATGGACACAACTACTGGTTACCAATTCCTTAGCGGTTCAACAAAACGCTCTAACGAAACAGTTGAGTTCGAAGGCGAAACTTACCCATTGATCCGTGTGGAAATTTCATCAGACTCACACCCATTCTACACTGGACGTCAAAAGTTCACTCAAGCAGATGGACGCGTGGATCGTTTCAACAAAAAATACGGTCTCAAATAATGATAAAAAGAACAGTTTCGACTGTTCTTTTTTGTTTCTTGAAATCAACTGCTGTTTTCATGTTCCAGACTCATACTCTTCGAAAATCTCTTCGGTAATTTAATGTTAGGGGATTTATACTAACAATAGACTTTTAACTTCAAAATTGATAAAATAAAAAAGAAAATAATTGAAAAAGGAAACTGTAAATCACCATGATGAACATGCAAAACATGATGCGTCAAGCACAAAAACTTCAAAAACAGATGGAACAAAGCCAAGCTGAACTTGCTGCTATGCAATTTGTTGGCAAATCTGCTCAAGACCTTGTCCAAGCGACCTTAACTGGAGATAAGAAAGTTGTCAGCATTGACTTCAATCCAGCTGTCGTTGACCCAGAAGATCTTGAAACTCTTTCAGATATGACTGTTCAAGCCATCAACTCTGCTCTTGAACAAATCGATGAAACTACCAAGAAAAAACTGGGTGCTTTCGCTGGGAAATTGCCATTCTAAGCATAAGAAAAACAAGCATTCAAGAGAATACTTGCCTATCGTGGGAGGAACAACTGTTCCTCTTTTTACTTACTAAAAATTAAAGAATTCCATGGCCTGTTTGAAAAGCAATTCAGTATACTCTGGGTCTTCTTGGGCAATGGTAACCTGGTCTTGAATCATTTCCAAGTCATCCGTTATCATGCCATCTGCTCCCAAATGAACAGATTTATCAAAGGACTCTGAACTATTGATGGTCCAAACGTACAATTTCTGATCCGTATTCCAAAGCTTGTTGACAAAATTTTCATCCAAGGTTGAATACTCCATGGTGTAACCTGTAGCCTTGGTTCTTGGAAAAATACTATTATAAGGTAGGATGAAAAAGACTGGAATTTGAGTATCGTAGGCTAAAACCTGGTCAATCACATGATAATCCAAGGATTGCATTTGGTGACCATTCTGCTTAAGAACCGTTCCATATTTTTCCATAAAGCGTTTCATCATATCTGGGCTATCTTTTCGACTGGTTTTAATCTCAATAAGGAGTTTTTGATGCAATTCATTGGCTTTATTGAGATAGTCATCAAAACTGGACACCTTGCTATGATAACCATTTTCTGAAATATCAAGTTTGGTTAATTCTTTCAAAGTTAGATCCTGTGGATTGGCATTAACTCCTGTCAGATTCTTAATATTGGCATCATGCATCATGACAAACTGACCATCTTTTGTTTCCTGAACATCTGTCTCAACGAAATCTGGAGATAACTGAGCGGTTTTTTCTAGTGATTGGACGGTATTTTGAACACCATTTTTATCTGAAACACCGCGATGAGAGATAATTAAAGGTTTATGTGATACTGGAGCTTCTAAATAAACATAACCCTCAAGAGCGAAAAAGATACAAGCACAGCCCATCACTCCCCATCTCATCCAGTGGTCTTTCTTTCTCCTTGGTGTAATTTCTAGTTCTTCTCCCGTTAAGAAGGAAACAAACTTAATGAGAAAGTAAGTCAAGGCTATATAGTGGAAATTCTTAATCAAGACAAAGTTGATAATTCCCAGAACAAGAGATTCCTTATGTGTCAGACCATCCATCAGTGTCTGACTTGCTAATATTGGAATCAATAAAAGAATGAAAAATAGGTAGGTTTTGACGACAATCCAAAGCAAGTTCCAAGTATAAAACCAGGAGTGCTTTCTTGTCTTCTCTAGACTGTATCTGACTGCTTCTTTGACTGTCTTCTTCTCAAATAAAAGCTGGGGTAGGGCAAACATGAAACGCACTGAAATGTAAAATAGAAGTAAAGCTAGAATAGTAACCACTATACCTACTAGCCAATACTTGTCTTCCACATAATCAACGATAAAGTCCGGAATGACAATTTTATTTAAGTAGTAAATCTTTAAAATCTTTCGAATCACTGGAAAGAGCATCATGACATAAAAGAAGATAAAGGTTATCTTGGCAAGCGTGACTTGCTTCATAAACAAGAAACTTTGTCGAAAGACCTTGCGACTGTACTCCAGCAAGGTCCTCTTTTCATGACATAATAAATGCCGAGCACCAATAAAGAGAAGTCCTATCTGGTAATAGGCGATCAGTAAATTAACGATTACCAGAATAAATAAAGCAAGACTAACAAAGGGAGAACCCGTTATAATGGCAAAAATATTGTTGTAGGATAGAAAGAGATAACCTGTCTGACGGAGCAAAAGTCCAGCAATCCAAGAATTTGATGGTAACCAGACAAACTCAATCATCATGAAAGTCAAGAAAAAGAGAAAGAGAATTTTATCTAGATTAAAGTATATCTGCTTAAAACCTAGATTTTTAGGTTTTTCAGGTTTCATAGGCACTCCTAGTCAAATAATTGAGACAAGTCCAAGCCTCCAAAAGGATTGTTTGAAAGACTACTTTCTGTCTCTAACAATTCTCTAGCTTGATCCGACTCTAGGAAGGACTCGTAAACACGCGCTGTCATCCGTGCATCCTCTAAGCTATTATGAGACTGACCTTGAAATCCAAGAAACGAGGCAACGGTTTGCAATTTGAGATTGGCAATACCATGTAAATCCGAACTCCGACGTTCAAAAGCTTCATCATACAAGTCCACCTTATACTGCTGGCTATAGTCTAAACCATGATCCGCTAAAATAGGTAGATCACTTTTAGCAGCATTGTAGCCTACCATGGGTAAAGAACCTACAAACTCTTGGAATTCTTTTATGACTTCCTCCACTGGAGGAGCATCTTTTAAGATTTCGGCTGTAATCCCAGTCAAACCATTGATAAAACTTTTTAAAGGTACATTGGTATGAACATAGGAATCATAGGCATCGATTTCCTGACCATCTCTAAACCGCACTGCCGATACTTGAATCAGGTGTGTTTGTCCTTCGTGCTGATTAAATTCTAAATCGAAAGCAATATAATCTTCTAATCGTTCCATTTTCTACCTCTCCTATACTGTTATTTTTGAGCAACTATACTATTTAGATTAGAAATAAAAGAAGCCATCAGGTTAGCATTTAACCTAAACAGCTCCTTGATTATCCTCCAAATAAACGAGCAAAAAAGCCTTTCTTAGTTGATTGGACTTCTTCTTTTGCTTGGTCCAGCTCTAGCTTAAGATTTTCTTGATCCTTCATGGCTTGAAGGGTCAATTGTTGCTGCTGATCGAGTTGTTTGTCTTTCTCAGCAATCTGACGGTCTTTGATACGCATCTGCTCGTCTTTTTCTGATAACTGACGATCCTTGGCTTTTAATTGTTCATAAAGACGAAGAATTTCTGCATTCTTCTCATCAACCAGAATCTCCATCAGTTCACGCTGCTTGACATCTTCACTGACAGGCTCATCTTCAAAAATCGTTTTTTTATAGATTTCTTCTAGCTTAATCAAGCCACTTCTGGTAACTACCGTTACCCCTTTGTCATTTTTATCTGTGTCTTCTTCTGGTAATTCTTTGACACGGTTATTGATTGCTTGGCGAGATAATCCTAAGACCTCTGCAATCTCACTGACGGTCATTTCAATACTCATAATATCCTCTGAAACGTTTTCTAGCTTTTCTTTATTTAAATCTTATCATAAGCTAGATAAACTGTCAAATTTTCGCTTAATCTAAGGCCTTCAAAAAGGCTAATAAAACTTGGGCAGAGCGACGTCCAGCTTCGATAATAAACTCATCAAATGAGATAGAGGCCTCGTGATTGGCATTGTCACTCATAGCTCGGATGACTAAGACTGGAAGATTAAGAGCATGTGCTGCCTGAGCAATAGCTGCCCCTTCCATCTCAACAGCCAAAACATCTGGGAAATGGGACTTAATCGCTTTTATCTTATCATTTCCTGCAACAAAACTATCTCCTGTAGCAATCAAACCAAGATGCCAGTTTTGGTCCAATTGAGATAAACTCTCTTGAATTTTAGCAACAAAGGCTTTATCTGATTCGAAATAAAGCGGTTGTTGTGCCATTTGTCCATAGGCATAGCCAAAAGCTGTGACATCCACGTCATGATAGGCTAATTTGTCAGCAATCACGACATCCCCAACAGCAATACCCTCTGCTACTGCTCCAGCAGATCCCGTATTAATCACAGCATCCACTTGGAAATGATCAGCCAAAATCGCCACACTCATAGCAGACATGACCTTACCAATTCCACTTTCTACAAGAACGACTTCATGCGAGGCAATGGTTCCTGTATGATAGGTATTCCCTAAAACAACTTGCTCCTGGGCATTGTCTAAATGCTGGACCAGATACGCCAGTTCTTCTGGCATAGCCGCAATAATTCCTATTTTCATTTCAATTCCTTTTCTATTACAACAGTTTCATTGCTAAGACAAGCAAAATCAAGAGAAAGATGACTGCAAATAAGATTTTATTCAGTTTAGAATTGAAGACATTTCTCTTGGTATTTTCAATGCGACGGCTTTTATGAATAGACGGTTCGACCTGAATCTTCAAGGTTTCCTGGCTAAAACCATGATCCTTAGGATTGGCATAACCAAAACGGGAAGAAGAGGTTGGTAAAATCTTAGTCTCCTCATCATCTAGCAAAGGAGGACCTGAAATTTTTTCGCCTCTATTAGCTCTTTCAATCATTTCATCCGTTAATAAAGGTTTACCCATACTGACCTCCTCTATTTTTTGTGCAATTCCCAATATTGAACAGCCATAATTGTCTTGGCATCACAGATATGACCTGATTGGATTAATTCCTTGGCTTCTTCTAAGCTCACTTCAAGGACTTCCAAGGTTTCATCTTCATCCTGCGGACGCGGATTTTCCACTTTCGTCAAATCGCTTGCTAGGTATAGTTTTAATTTTTCATTACAAAAGCCAATGGCTGAGTAAAAATCGTACAAGAGTTCTAATTTGCCTGTATAGGCTGTTTCTTCCTCTAATTCACGAAGGGCTGCTGCGACAGGGTCTGTGTTTTCTCCTACTTCTAATTTTCCGGCTGGAATTTCGTAAGTGACAGCCTCGATAGCTTTGCGGTACTGCTTGACCAAGATAAGTTTTTGTTCATCCGTTACCGCTAAAACACAGACAGCTCCATTGTGGAAAATCAAATCCCGTTGGGCAGTTCCTTTACCTTCTGGTAATTCAACCTGATCTTGGACCAGTTTAAATATTGGTCCTTGATAGATTTCTTTTCGGCTAAGCGTTTTTTCTTCAAATTCCATGATAGGCTCCTACTGATTCTTAGGATGATGAGGAAGGCGAGTTGCATATTCGTCTTTGTTGACCTGACGACCACGACCAATAGCAATAGCATCCGCTGGCACGTCTTTAGTAATAGTTGAACCAGCTCCAACGAGGGAATTGTCACCAAGTTCTACTGGCGCAATAATGGTTGAATTTGAACCCACAAAGACATTGTTACCGATGACTGTCTTGTATTTGTTTTTGCCGTCATAGTTGACTGTAATGGTTCCAGCACCAACGTTAACATTACGACCCACTTCACAGTTTCCGATATAAGTCAAATGACCAGCCTTAGTATTCTCGCCGATAGACGAACCTTTAACCTCAACAAAATTGCCAATATGGACTTGGGCACCCAGACTTGAACCTGGACGAATGTGGGCATAAGGACCGACTGTCACCCCGTCAGCAACACTACTTTCTTCAATCATAGAGTTGGTAATAACAGCTCTTGCTCCGATAGTGCTATCCACCACATAAGTTCCATTTGTCAAAACAGTCTCAGCACCAATTTTCGTTTGCCCCTTCAAGGTAACATTGGCTTCGATTTGAACTTCAGGCGCAATCTCAACATCAATATCGATATAAGTTGTTTCTGGATTGACAAAGCTAACACCATTGACCATGTGCTGGTGATTGATGCGACGACGCATAACCGACTCAGCAGTCGCAAGAGCCACGCGGTCATTTACCCCAAGACTTTCATCAAAATCTTTCAAAGTATAAGCGCCAACTTTTTCACCAGCTTCACGGAAAATTCCAATGACATCTGTAATATAGTATTCACCTTGAGCGTTATTGGTATTGATATTTTTCAAAGCCTCAAACAAACGCTCGTTGTCAAAAACGTATGTTCCAGTGTTGATTTCCTTGATTTGCTTTTCAAAATCTGTAGCATCCTTCTGCTCAACAATGCGAAGAACTTCAGCATTGTCATTACGAACAATTCGTCCATAGCCGAAAGGAGTATCTGTTTCAGCAGTCAAGATAGTGGCCACATTTTTATGATTGATGTGGAAATCAATCAAGTTTTTCAAGCTTTCACCTGTGATTAAAGGAGTATCTCCTGCGATGACCAAGGTGTGACCTGACAAACCTTCTAAGATTGGCTCTGTCATCATAACCGCATGACCAGTTCCTAACTGTTCAGATTGAGTCACAAATTCTGTCTGTCCAGCCAAGACCTCTTCAACCAATTCTGCCTTATGTCCGACAACTGTTACTGTCTTTTCAGGTTGGATAGCTCCCACACTACGGAAAACATGTTCCAACATAGAAATACCCGCAACCTTGTGCAACACTTTTGGCAAATCAGATTTCATGCGAGTCCCTTTACCCGCTGCTAAAATAATGGCATAATTTGACATAATCTTCTCTTTTCTCTAGAAATTCCCTTTTATTATACCATATTTCAAATCATTCCGCGCCCTTGAATGAAAAAATGCTCCAAAGTCCTTTCCTTAACCCATTTTTTGAGTATTTTTTTTGATTTTTTCCCATTTTTAAGGTAAAATTATGAGATATGAGAAAGAAAATTAATCCACTTATTTTATTTGGTTTTTTTGGGATTATAATTTTCATTTTAATCCTGAATCGTCCTCGTTTTGAGGATCATCCTGTAAAAACAAAGTCAAATATCGCGCAAGTAGAGACACAAGCGCTACACAATATAGATAAACCAGTAATTGATGTTTCTGGTTGGCAACGTCCTGAGGAAATTAATTACGATACTCTGTCTCAAAACATTTCTGGAGCTATCGTTCGTGTCCATAGTGGCGCTCAGTCTTCAAAAGAAAACGATGCTTCCTTTGTTAATGGGGTAGATAAGGCCTTTAAAACCCATATTACCGAGTTTCAAAAACGAAATGTTCCAGTTGGTGTCTATGCCTTTGTAGCTGGAAAAAGTGTCCAAGAAATGGAAAAGGCCGCTGAAGTTTTTTATAACGCTTCATCTCCATACAGCCCTAGCTACTATTGGCTAGATGTGGAAGACAAAACTATGTCCAATATGAACGAAGGGGTTGAAGCCTTTCGGGCAAAACTAGAATCACTAGGTGCTAAAAACATCGGAATCTACGTTGGAGTCTACTTCATGGAAGAACACAGTATTGATACAGACAAGTTTACCTCTGTTTGGATTCCTTCCTATGGTTCTGACTCAGGATTTTACGAGGCAACTCCTAAGACTGATTTAGATTACGACATTCATCAATACACTTCTAAAGGAAAAATTGCTGGCTTTGATCACGATTTGGATATCAACGTTATCTCTTCCTTAAAAAACAAAGAAGAAACATTTAGAAAACTCTTTTTAAAACCTTAAAAGCATTTGTTTAGCATTTGCTTTTTCTTTTTGTTTTAGATTGTGATACAATATAATAAGGATTTTTTGAAATAGAAATAGTTGGAGGAAATATATGCTCTCATGGTTAGCGCGCATTATTAAAGGGATTGTGATTGCTCTTGGATTTATCTTACCGGGAATTTCTGGAGGGGTTCTAGCAGCAATCTTAGGAATTTATGAACGAATGATTGGTTTTCTGGCCCATCCCTTTAAAGACTTTAAAGAAAATGTTTTGTACTTTATTCCAGTTGCCATCGGCATGCTTCTGGGAATCGGCTTATTTTCCTACCCGATTGAATACCTGCTTGAAAATTATCAGGTCTTTGTCTTATGGAGCTTTGCGGGTGCCATCATTGGTACAGTTCCTAGCCTCCTCAAAGAATCAACTCGAGAATCTGACCGAGACAAGATTGATTTAGCTTGGTTCTGGACAACCTTTATCATTTCTGGATTAGGACTCTATGCCTTAAATTTTGTCGTTGGAACCTTAAGCGCCAACTTTCTTAATTTCGTCCTAGCAGGTGCACTGCTGGCTCTTGGCGTATTAGTTCCTGGCCTCAGTCCATCAAATCTACTTTTGATTTTGGGACTCTATGCTCCTATGTTGACTGGTTTTAAAACCTTTGACCTCTTGGGAACCTTCTTCCCGATTGGAATTGGAGCAGGCGCAACTCTCATTATTTTTTCAAAATTGATGGATTATGCCTTAAATAACTACCACTCACGCGTCTATCATTTCATCATCGGTATCGTCCTATCAAGTACCCTTTTGATTTTGATTCCAAATGCAGGAAACGCTGAAAGTATCCAATACACTGGTGTTTCTCTTGTTGGGTATGTCATCATCGCCTTCTTCTTTGCACTGGGAATCTGGCTTGGTATTTGGATGAGTCAATTGGAGGATAAATATAAATAATGGCAAAAAAAGTTAAAATCAAAAAAACATTGGTAGAACAAATTCTGTCTAAAGCAGGTATCCCACATCAGGGGATTCAAATCAATGCCCTAGAAGGAGAGCTTCCTCAAGGTTATGAACGAGATCAGATTTTCAAAACCTTGGCTCTTTTAGGAGACAAGACAGGACCGATTATCGGAATTGTGCCTATCACCCAACACTTGTCGGAAAAGAAACTAGCCAAAATTTCTGGCAACAAAAAAGTGAGCATGATTCCACAAAAGGACTTGGAAAAAACAACTGGTTACATTCATGGAGCTAATAATCCTGTCGGAATTCGTCAGAAACACAATTACCCCATTTTTATCGATAAAATTGCTCTAGACTTGGATCAAATGATTGTCTCTGCTGGTGAAGTTGGTCACAGTATTATCGTCGCTCCCCAAGACTTGGCTAGCTTTGTAAAAGCTGACTTTGCAGATATCTTGGAGGGCAACCAAGAATGAAACTCTACTTTGTCCGCCACGGTCGTACCCTTTGGAACCAGGAAGGCCGTTTTCAAGGTGCTAGTGGAGATTCTCCCCTTCTTCCTGAATCCATTGACATCCTCAAAAAACTTGGACAATATCTCAAGGAAATTCCTTTTGATCAGATTTATTCAAGTGATTTACCTCGAGCGGTCAGATCTGCCGAGATTATCCAAAGTCAACTCCAGACCCCCTGTCCTTTAGAAAGTGTTCCTAATCTCCGTGAATGGCAACTTGGGAAGTTAGAAGGTTTGAAAATTGCAACCTTGGAAGCTATTTACCCGCAACAAATCCAGGTTTTCCGATCTAATCTTGCCAAGTTTGACACTCAAATGTTCGGAGCCGAATCCCTCTATAGCACCACGCAACGGACCATCCAATTTATCAAATCATTAAAAGATAGTCCAGCTGAGCGTATTCTAATTGTCGGTCACGGTGCCAATCTTACTGCCAGTCTTCGTACTCTTCTAGGATATAAAGAACCACTTCTTCGTAAAGATGGCGGTCTAGCAAATGCCAGCCTAACTATTCTAGAAACCCATGATTTTGAAACATTTACACTCGATACTTGGAATGATACTTCCTATCAATAACAGAACTTGATTTTAGCGTCAAGTTCTTTTTAGTTTTGAAAGATTATCCGTGAATTTCTTGCTTATTTATGATAAAATGGGAGTATCGCAAAAAATGACTCATCGTATTCAATTTTGAGTAAAACTAGGAGGATCCCATGTCAACAGAACATATGGAAGAACTAAATGACCAGCAGATCGTTCGCCGTGAAAAAATGGCTGCGCTCCGTGAACAAGGAATCGATCCTTTCGGAAAACGTTTTGAACGTACTGCAAATTCACAAGAATTAAAAGATAAATTTGCTGACCTCGATAAAGAACAATTACACGATAAAAACGAAACAGCTACTATCGCAGGACGCTTGGTAACCAAACGTGGTAAAGGTAAAGTAGGTTTTGCCCACCTTCAAGACCGCGAAGGTCAAATCCAGATCTACGTTCGTAAGGATGCTGTCGGTGAAGAAAACTATGAAATCTTCAAAAAAGCAGACCTCGGTGACTTCCTTGGTGTCGAAGGTGAAGTAATGCGTACAGATATGGGAGAACTCTCTATCAAAGCTACTCACATCACTCACTTGTCTAAAGCACTTCGTCCTCTACCTGAGAAATTCCATGGTTTGACAGACGTTGAAACAATTTACCGTAAACGTTACCTTGACTTGATTTCTAACCGTGAAAGCTTTGAACGCTTTGTCACTCGTTCAAAAATTATCTCTGAAATTCGTCGTTACCTTGATCAAAAAGGTTTTCTTGAGGTGGAAACACCTGTTCTCCACAATGAAGCTGGTGGTGCTTCTGCCCGTCCATTTATCACCCACCACAATGCCCAAAACATTGACATGGTACTTCGTATCGCGACTGAGCTTCACTTGAAACGCCTAATCGTAGGTGGTATGGAACGTGTCTATGAAATTGGCCGTATCTTCCGTAATGAAGGAATGGATGCTACTCATAACCCTGAGTTTACTTCTATCGAAGTCTACCAAGCTTATGCAGACTTCCAAGACATCATGGATTTGACTGAAGGTATTATCCAACACGCTGCTAAATCAGTTAAGGGCAATGGCCCAGTTAACTATCAAGGTACTGAAATCAAGATTAACGAACCATTTAAACGTGTTCACATGGTTGATGCTATCAAAGAAATTACTGGTGTCGATTTCTGGCAAGATATGACTTTGGAAGAAGCTAAAGCTATCGCTGCTGAGAAGAAAGTTCCAGTTGAGAAACACTATACTGAAGTTGGTCACATCATCAATGCCTTCTTTGAAGAGTTTGTTGAAGAAACCTTGATCCAACCAACCTTTGTCTATGGACATCCAGTAGCTGTATCTCCACTGGCTAAAAAGAACCCTGAAGACGAACGCTTTACTGACCGTTTTGAACTCTTCATCATGACTAAGGAGTACGGTAATGCCTTTACTGAGCTCAACGACCCAATCGACCAACTTAGCCGTTTTGAAGCCCAAGCTAAAGCTAAAGAACTTGGTGACGATGAAGCGACAGGTATCGACTACGACTACATCGAAGCCCTTGAATATGGTATGCCACCAACAGGTGGTTTGGGAATCGGTATCGACCGTCTCTGCATGCTCCTCACTGATACAACTACTATCCGTGATGTATTGCTCTTCCCAACAATGAAATAAGCTCTTATCCTCTGGTACTTGCCAGAGGATTTTTTGATGCAAAAAGAGACTGAGGTAAAACTCAATCTCTACTTTTCACTTCTTTGGTTGCCACATCTTCTCCAAACCATTTCTGGCTGATTTCTTGGAACTTACCTTCTTGATAAAGTTGAACAAAAGCTTGGTTTAAAGCTTGGAATAATTTTTTATCTGCAGGTCTGACACCGACCGCAAAAGATTCACTTTCAAATCCTGCTGGAAAAACATTGTAGTCATTTAATATCCCCTCAGACTGGAGGTAGTAATTAGCATAAACTCTGTCAATCAACAAGGCATCAATTCGGTCATTCTTCAAATCAATCAAGGCTTCATTGAAACTTTGGTACTGATTAGCCTTCTGATCTTTGACACGATTTTTTAGTAATTCTGGCTGAGCTTCAAAGTCTAAGTAACCAGAAGAACCTGCTTGGGCTCCCAAGGTCTTATTCTTCATATCCTCTACTGAATGAATTTGCTGGCTTTTCTTCGCAACCAGAACTTGCTGATTTTCCATATATGGAATGCTAAAGGCAACCTTTTCTCGGCGTTCATCAGTAGCAGAATAGCCATTCCAGATGGCATCTATGGTTCCATTTTGCAGTTCCGTCTCCTTCATATCCCAGTCAATTGGTTGAAATTGAACCTTAAAACCTAATTTTTCAGAGACAGCTTGTGCTAAGTCAATATCAAAGCCTGTATATTGGCCATTCTTTTCTTCAAAACCCATGGGTACAAAGGTATTATCAAAACCAATGGTTATACTCCCCTGCTCTTGATACTTATCCCAGTTATCCTGCTTTGGATCGCTAGCCTTCTGAGTACAAGCTGTTAAAAAGAGAGTCAGGAGAGAAACCAATACTAAAGCAATTTTCTTATTAGTCATCGGCACCTCCTACTTGGGCTCAACCTTGAGAATCTGATCTGCAATATTTTCCGCAAACTGTAAATCATGGGTAACCACAATCTGGGTCATGCCAAGTTCCCTATTTTGCAAGATCAGTTTTTCCACTTCCAAGCGCAATTCTGGATCTAAGGCCGAAGTTGGTTCATCGTAGCCAATGATTTCTGGGTCAATCATCATAGCGCGCGCCAAGGCTACTCGCTGCTTTTGCCCACCAGATAGTGAAAATGGATAGTCATCTGCGTGCCCTGCTAGTCCTAGCTGTTCCAAGAGTCCATGCGCCTTCTTCTCTGCCTCTTCCTGATTCATCCCCATAGTTTTCACAGGTGATAAAGTCAAATTATCTAGAACTGATAAATGAGGGAACAGTTGAAAATCTTGGAATACAAATCCCAATAAATTCCGCTTCTCCAATTCATCCAGTTCTAAAGGTTCTCCATTATAAAAGATTTGCCCTGAATCAATGGTTTCAAGACCTGCAAGCATACGTAAGAGAGTTGTCTTACCTCCACCAGAAGGCCCAACGATAGCCAGGATTTGCTTTTCAGGAATTTTTAGACTGAAATTAGATAAAATTTGCTTTCCACCAAAGCCTTTATTGATATTTCGTAATTCTAACATGACAACCTCCTATCTATAGTAACTGTACTTCTTCTCAACTTTTTTGGCAAGAATGGTCACAATCCCAATCAAAATCAAGTAAATGGCTCCTGCCAAGAACATAGGAACCAGACTAGCATCACGGTTGGCAGCTGTTCGACTCGCCAAGATAAGATCTGAAATTCCTAGAGCATAGACCAGAGAAGTATCCTTGACCAAACTCATGACTTCATTAAAGACACTAGGAAGCACGATCTTGGTCACTTGGGGCAAGATAATATAGCGTACTGTGGCAAAAGGACTGAACTTCAAGACCTTAGCAGCCTCATATTGACCTTTAGGAATGGTATCAATTCCCCCACGAAAGATTTCAGCAAAGTAAGCCGCATAATTCAAAACAAAAGCAATAATGGCCGCAGGAAGGCGGTCCAAACGAATCCCAATACTTGGTAGAACATAATAAATAAAAATCAATTGCAAGAGCAAGGGCGTCCCCCGCATAATCCAGATATAAATATTAATCAGATGATGGAGGAGCTTCCAATGGACTTGTAAGGCAAAGGCAATCAAAATGCCCAAAGGAATTGAAAAAATCAAGACCAGTGCAAAAACCTGCAAAGTCATGCTTGCACCTCTCAATAAACTCGGTAATATCTCAAACAAATAAGACATACTGCACCTCCTAAAAATAATTGTTCCTATTATAGCATAAATAAACAAAATAACCAAGAATTTTTGTAAAAAAATTCTCTTTCAAAAAGAAAAACTATATCTATCAAAATGATAAGATACAGTTTTAAAAATATATTCTTACAATCTCTCAATCAACTCTTGCATTTGCACATCATCTGGAACCAGTTTTAGGTAAGCTTGTGCATTGATTTTTGCTTCCTCAAAGTAGCCCAATTCACGCAAGAGATAGATATAGTGCTCCAGAAACTCTGGATTATCCTTCAAATCTCCTGCTAACTCTTGATAATACTCGTAGGCAGTATCCAAATCGTCCATCTCTTGATAGGAACGGGCAATCATCCACTTGGTCAATAGGTTTTCTGGCTCCTCACTTTGCAAGTCTAGAATATCCTTATAACGTTCCTGTTCTAGATAAATAGTAGCTAAACGCAGTAAGATTTCTTCCGTATCCTCAGCGTCTTCTTTTGCAGTAAGGAGGTAATTTTCTGCACCACTAGCATCATGCAATTCATAAGAAAATTGTGAAGCAGCTAGCAAGAGGCGAGTTTCAAAGGGATTTTTCTCTAAGCCTTGCTTAGCGATACGCAGGGCTTCTTGAACTTGATGTTCCTTATGTAAGGCCTGACTGTAACCATACTCATATCCTTCAAAGTCAGGTGAAATGGTATCAAGCTGCTTAAAGTAGAGGACAGCTTTTTGGTATTCTTCTCTATCAAAGTAAAGACTGGCCAACTCAAAAGCTGTTAGGCCATCGTATTCTAACTCCAGAGCTTTTTCTAAAAACTCTGTAGCTGTTTCAAATTTCCCTAACTGAGCATAGGCAAAGCCAATCCGTTGATAGGTGGAAATGCCCGTTTGATCATAAATCGAACGATTATCTAACTGGGCATAGCCTTGAATAGCTTCTTGGTAATTTTCCAACTCACTATCCAACTCTGCCAAGCCCAATATCAAGAGAGGATCCTCTGAATAAGTCAATGCTTCTAGCAACTTCTCACGCGCCACATCTGTCAAACCTTCCATCTGGTAAAGGTCTGCTTTAAGAACCAAAGCCGAAACATACCAGTCACTGTCAGCTTGGATTTCCTCAAGATAAGCAAAGGCTTCTTCGATTTGACCATCCTCGCTAGCAATAGCTGCTAGATTAAGATGAACCTCTGGGAAATCCTCTACAATTTTCAGGTAAATTTCCTTGGCCTGAGGATAAAAACCAATCCCTTCAAGATAAGTGGCTAATTCATACAGAAGGTCACTTGGATCATTTTCTAAAGCTTTAGCGAAATAGTGCTCAGCCTTTGTTAAATCTTGCTCCTCCAAAGCCTGTAACATTTGTTGACTATTGTTCACTCTTGATTTCCTCTCCCTCTAGTTCATATAGGCCACTGACTACCTTATACCATTCAAAAATCGCTGAAATGACAACTTTAGCAGAGGCATAAACTGGAATACCGAGCAGGACTCCCCAGATACCAAACATGGATCCTGAAGTTAACAAGACAAAGAGAACATTAATGGGATGAATGTTTAATTGGCTTCCTAAAATCAGTGGTGAAACAATACGGCCTTCAATAGTTTGTTCTACGATAAAGACAATCACTACTTTCAACAGCATAACTGGCCCAGCAATCAAGCCCAGAACTAAGGCAGGAAGCATGGCTAGGAAACTACCAAGATAAGGAACCAGATTTAAAATACCAGCAGTAACACCAAGCGTAACCGCATAACGGAGACCTATAATCTTAAAGAAGATGATAAACATTACTGCTACAATAATAGCTACTGTTACTTGCCCTCGAACATAGTTGGACAACTGTTGATTCACATCTGACAAAACCTGTCCTACAGGCTCCTTCAATTTCGTCGGCATGAATTGGGTCAAATAGTTACGCAAACCTTTCCCATCACGCAAGAGATAAAAGAGCATGAAAGGAACGATAATCAAGGCAACAATCACTTGAGATGCCCCGCTAATAAAGGCACTCACCCAGTTGACTGCCTGAGATGAAACCTTACTTGCCCAAACTGTAGCCTGACTAGAGAAGTTTGTCAAGACTTGTTCTAACTGAGGTCTGAAATCATCTGGCAAACGCTTGGTGACCAAATCATTAATAACTCTGTCTGCATCTTCGAGATAGATTGGTACATTTCTTGCAAATGTTAAGATCTGACGTTGCAGATTTGGAATAGCCACTGCCAAGCCCCAAATGATAAAGAGGGCGATAATCACAAAGACAATACTAATCGCTATAACACGTTTAACCTTATGCTTCTCCAACCAATCAACAATAGGATTCAATAAATAATATAGCAAACCAGATAAGATCACTGGCAACATCACGACAGTCAAAAAGTCTAAAACCGGTGAAAATAGAAAACTAATCTTACTTAAAATAAAAAGATTCAGTCCCAATAACA